>JBFMDG010000595.1:0-4943 GCA_040754135.1 Verrucomicrobiota bacterium | reverse complement strand
CGGCGCATTCGGCTCGATGCGTCCCATCAAAGACCAAATCATTTTTGTGATGGGAAAGAATTCCTCGCGCATCGCGAGAATCAGTCCGTCACTGACTTCCAGCATTGCCAGGGAAAAAGTCAGAATTGTTCCCGCAATCAGATTCGCCATCACCAGCGGCAAAGTGATTTTTCGCAAAGTGCGGAAGGGGGTCGCTCCCAGATTGGCCGAAGCTTCTTCGAGCGTAACGCTGGTTTGCTGAAATCCGGCGTAAGCGGACCGCACGATGTATGGCAAGCGCCGCACGCTGTAGCTGATGATCAACAGCAACGTGGGATTTTGCCGCGGATTCAGCCAGGAGATATTGAAGTCGAATCCGGCCACGTACCCGAACGCGATCACCAAACCCGGCAAGGCCAGCGGGAGCATGGCCAGCGCATCGAGCAAGCCCGCGAACGGCACGCGCCTTCGCGTCAGCAACCAGGCAATCGCCACACCCAGAATTAAGTCCAGAAACGCGCTCAGCCCTGAGTAAAAGAGGCTGTTCCGGATGCTCGAGGCCGTCAGCCCATGCCCAAAAATCTCGTTGTAATTGGCCAACGTCCATTGCGAGGGCAAGACACGGAAAAACCAATGCTCGGAAAACGATTGCACCACCACCGCCAGATGCGGCAGCAGCGCGATTGAAATCAAACTCCCCATCACCAGCCAAATACCCAGCGCTTGCGTTCGTGTGGCCGGGACTTCGGCTCCCGCCGTATGCCCGCGCGCGAGCATTTCGTAACGACGCGCCGCCAGCACGCGCTTCGAAATGACGAACAGCGCCAGGGTCAGCAGCAGGACGACCACTACCAGCGCGTACCCCAGCGGATTCGTGTTGAGCTCGGTGATCGAATCAAAAATCCGCACCGGCACAACGCGCGAATAACCAAGAATCAAGGGCGTGCCGAGATCGGTAAAGGACCAGATGAACACGATGATGGCGCCGGCAAAATAGCCCGGCATGATTAAGGGAAGTGTGATCGTGCGAAATAATCTCCAGCCGGACGCGCCCAGGTTTTGGGCCGATTCGCGCAACGTAGGATCGATGTTGGCCATGGCCGCCGACACGTTCAGGAACATGATCGGATACAAATTCAGCACCTGCAAAATGACGATTCCCCAAAAGCCGCTCCGGCCCAGCCAATCGATGGGATCGCTCGGATCGATAATCCCCGCGTCCATCAAGGCCAGATTGATCGAGCCAAAACGCGCCAGCAGTTGCTTCAATCCAATGGCGCCCACAAAAGGCGGCATGATCATGGGCACGAGAAGCAGTGCGCCCAGCAAGGTCTTCCCACGAAATGAAAAACGCGTCATCCAATGCGCCAGCGGCAGCGTGAGCAATGTCGTAAACAGCGTCGTGAGCGTGGCGATGACAAAACTGTTCCGCAGCGATTCCCGTTCAAGCGGGCTGGAAAAGAGCAGGGCAAAATAGCGCCACGTCAATTCGCCCTCGGCGCCAAATGCTTTCCGAAGCATGAAGCTGATGGGATAAAACAGGAACGCGCCGAAAAAAAGCAGGAGCAATCCAAGAAACGTGAGCGTGGCAAAATTCAGGTCGTACTTTTTCATCCCGCTGCGCGGATTAAGCGGGAAAGTTGCCGCCAGCGCAAGAATTCGTCAGGAGGCAATGACCGCTCGACACGCCTGACATTCCAAAGGCGCTCGCTCCCAGTGCAAATCCATCCGCCCCGCTTCCGCGCTTTTACAACCCGGCGCGACGATGCTGGACGAAGTTCAAAAATTCCGCCCGGGTTCGGGCGTCGTCACGAAAGCGGCCAAGCAATGCGGAAGTGATCGCGTAAGAGTTCTGCTTTTGCACCCCGCGCATCATCATGCAGAGATGCTGGGCTTCGATCACCACTCCCACGCCATCCGGCTTGATGAGTTCGGAAATGGTCGAAGCAATTTCCTGAGTCATGCGTTCCTGGACTTGAAGGCGGCGCGCGTAAACATCCACCAGACGCGGCAGCTTGGACAAGCCGACGATTTTTTTGGTCGGCAAATAGGCGATGTGACATTTGCCGAAAAAAGGGAGCATGTGATGTTCGCACAAGCTGTAGAAATCGATGTCTTTGACCACGACCATCTCGTCGGAGGTGGCGTCAAAGAGGGCATCGTTAAGAACGGTTTTGGGATTTTGCGAGTAACCGTGCGTCAGGAATTGCAATGCTTCGGCGACGCGCAACGGAGTCCGCCGCAAGCCTTCGCGCTCGGGATTTTCTCCGAGGATTTCGATTTGCCGCCGCACCAGCTCGATTAGCTCATCCCGTTTTTTGGAACTCATGGGCCAAGACAATAATGCAAACCGTTCGGTTGTCCATGCTGGGACGAACGCTCTAAAGTCTCCCTCTCGATCGAGCGAACGGTTGTGATTCAGCGAGTGCGAACGCTTGATAGTTTCCTGAACCCGGCGCTCGAGATTCGAATCATCAGTTTGCCGCCGTCAACGTGTGAAAGTGGGTTCAAAGCGGCGATTGGAATCCGGCGAGGAGCCCTCGGATGTTCTGCGCCATTTGCTCGACGCGATAGAGTCGAGTGCGTTCGTTTTCCTCTGATCTTTGATGAATGGGGCAAGGCAAATCGCGCTCGAATACCTGAATCGGCCAGCCCAATCGAAAGGCTCTGACGAGTGCGAAAATCCGCCAGCCCCATCCGAGATCATCCGGCATTTTCGTCAGAAAAGGAATCAACTCCGCGCGAAGCAGCATCGGGCCATAGAGAAAATCCGATTTTAATTCCAAAAACGAGCCGACGAGCTGGTTGGTAAGCCGCTCGGTGGTTTGCTGGACCGGTGGGAAGGTCGAAAAACTTGATGCGGTCCGGCTCGCCAGAATCATGCCTGCCTGCGCGTGTTGCATGGCAAAACCGACGAAGCTTGCCAGTTGATTTTCAAAAAACCAGCGCTTGTCCGGCTCGGTGTAAAGCACCCAATCCGATGGCTTCTTTTCGGCGCATCCCAAAGCCGCTTTGACCTGTCGCACCAGTCCGCTGCCTGGCTGCCGTTCGATCGACAACACGGTCGCACCAGGGAGTGTCTGAAGAAAGCTGGCCAACTCTTCCGTGGACCCGCCGTCCGCAAAGACCATCGGCCAGCCATGCTGCGAGAGTTGTTCGACTGAGGCTCGTAATTCACACGCCTCCTCAGGCGAACGCGAGAGAATCGGCATGGCGATCACCAACGGGCACTTCGTTTCCATCTTTGGGCATTTTAAGCAGACCAGTCTGGCCGCTCGAGTTTCGCGGCCCTTCTCTCACCGCCATTCGCAATTTTTGTCCTCAACCTTTGTCGCAACCTTCGTCGCAACCTTCGTCGCAACCTTCGTCGCAACCTTCGTCGAAACCTTCGTCGAAACCTTCGTCGAAACCTTCGTCGAAACCTTTGTCGAAACCTTTGTCGAAACCTTTGTCGAAACCTTTGTCGAAACCCTTCCTCGAATTTTTTCTAAAATGCCACAGCGCGCCCATCCTGCGAGGTCTGGTGTATTTGGGGCAGGTTCATCAAATCGATCGCACGCTCATCGAATCCGTTCGATCTGTCCATCGATGCTCACACGGATCTCACGCGCCGAATCCGGAACTTGCATCGTGCTCACTTTTCCTCCAGGCCATCGAACTTCGATCTGAACCGGTCCATCGGCCAAAGCAAGAACGACCGTGGCACTGTCTTGCGACCAATAACCGCCACCGGCGTGGATTTCTCGGGCCGGCCCGGATCGATCTGGAGTCTTGAGGCGCACCCGCGCCCCGATGGCTTGCGGGTTCGCGTCCGGACCGCGCAGGTGCACTCGCAATCCAGGTTTGGCGCCGACGTTTCGCAGCAAGCCTGTGGCGCTTCGATTTTGTGCCACAGCCAGGTCGATGCGTCCGTCGCCGTCATAATCCGCCATCGCTGCGCCGCGTTGCTGACCGTAAAAAAGGATTCCGCTTTCCTGTCCGGGAATGGCTTTAAAGTTGCCGCGGCCATCTCCGCTAAGGAGTAATCCACGACCGGCATCGGCGCGGGAAGACTCGATTTCTCCATCGAAGAAATTTTGAGCCAGAAACAGATCCTCCGAACCATTGCCGTCGAAATCGCCAATAGCCAGGCCGAATGCCGGGCTGAATTGCGCTTCGATTGGCAATGCGCGCGATTCAAAACGCTGGCCGCGGTTAAGGAAAATCTTTGACTCGAGCGTAGTCACCTGAAGATGCCGGGCGCGAGTCATGGCGTCTCCGAGCATTTCGGTCACGTTGGCTTTTGCGAAGGCGCGGAAGGTCGGAAATTCTTCGAGCACGCCCGGCAAAGATCTGCCAATGACATCTCGGGCGCGCCACGGGACCAACGCACGTGTGATCGGATCTTCGAAGCATTCAATCAGCTCGACTCCATTCGCTCCTGCCAAATCTCCGAAATAAATCCGCCATGGCAACGAGGCCGTGCGGTGATTGTTCCGTCCGCAATTCGACCCGACCAGATCCATGGCTCCATCGCCGTCGAAATCACCTGCGGCAATTCCATTCCAAAAGCCGATTTCAGATCCGAGCCCCCAAGGCTCAGTGACTTCGAGAAACTGGCCGCGGTCATTTTGAAAAATGCGCACCGGACCCCACTCGCAGGCGAGCGCCAAATCAGGATCGCCATCGTCATCCAGATCGGAAAAGACCGCGCCGCTGACGAGGCCGGCGCCTTGGAATCGGCGAGTGTTGTTGGTGTCGGTATGAAACCGGCCATGATCATTGCGCGCCAGCATGGAACTGGCGGGTTCGGGAAAGCGGCCGGGAATGACGCGTCCGCCAACAAACAGATCGAGGTCGCCATCGTTATCGATGTCCGCGAGTGCCATCGGCCCGGTGCTCGACGCGGCGGGGGCAAAGGAGTTGTCGAGCGCTTTGGCGGTGAGGTCATACTGGCGAACCGCGGGTCCGATGGCCGCGCCATC
>JBFMDG010000594.1:0-4947 GCA_040754135.1 Verrucomicrobiota bacterium | reverse complement strand
TTTCCGCGTGGGGTGAATGATATTATACGCGGCCACCTCGGCCTGCTGAATGGCCAGATGCACAATTTCGTGCAGTCCGGTACAATCCCCCGCCGCGAAAATGTGTGGCACCGTGGTTTGCATTTGCGTGTTCGTCACGATGCGATGGAAATCCGTGGCCACTCCCGCCTTCTCGAGTCCGAGATTGGCTGTGTTCGGAATCCGGCCAAGCGCAAAAAGAATTTCATCGGCGGCGACTCGAATTGTCTTCCCCTTGTGGTCGAACGAGACGCCCTTTGAGCCGCCGTCGCGCCAGGCGTCCTGCAGCCGGGTGTTATGAAAAAGGCGGACTCCTTCCCGTTGTAAGACCTTTTCCAATTCCACGGCCGCATCGATATCGAATTCTTTGAGGATATGCTCGCTGCGCTGCACCAGGGTGACTTCGACGTCCAATCGGGCGAAAAACTGGGCGAACTCCACTCCAACAGCGCCACCGCCCAGCACAATCATCGATTTCGGCAGGCGCGACAACGAGAGCGCATCATCGCTCGTAAGGTAGCCAACCGATTCAAGTTGGGGCAAAGGAGGAGGCGCAATGACCGAACCGGTGCTCAGAACAAAATAACGAGCAGACAATTTTTCGCCGTTGCTCAAGGATACTGTGTGCGCATCCAAAAAACGAGCCCGGGCATGGATGAACTTGAACTTGCCGCTCGTGAGCTGCTCGGAACGATACGCCGCAAATTCCTTGATCAAATGATCTTTCCTGGCCATGACCTCCGAAAAATCAAAGCTCACCTCGCGCGTTCGCACTCCATGAATGGCCGAGTGCCGCGCGTGATGCAGAACTTCCGAAGCGTGCAGTAACGCTTTCGTCGGCATGCAACCCCGCAAAATACACAGCCCTCCGATTTCCCGAGCGGCTTCGATCACCACCGTGCGCAATCCGGCGGCGGCCGTCGTGCGCGCCGCTGCGTAACCGCCGCTGCCACCCCCGATCACTGCCACGTCGAAATCGAATTCATCTGGCTGCATAGCTCAGTTTTAGAATGTGCCTGAAGCACCGCTGCCTTCAAGGGCCATCAAAGGGAGCAAATCATCCGTCGGATGTGAAGCGTCTGCTCCATCGCACGCGGAGATGTAAGGCTCGGCTAGAACGTCCCCGCGATCCGCCCGATTTTCAGCCCAAACAGGCGTTGATGTTCGAGGATGGCATACCGATCAGTCATTCCCGAGATGTAATCGCAGATCGCGCGGTGCCACCCGATCTTACGAGCGCGTTTGCGGGATTGTTCTCCCACCTCTTCGTGGTGTTCCAGGAAATAATGAAATAGCTCTTCCAACATGCGAACCGCTCGCAGATTGGGTTCATGCACTTCGCGATTGTAATAAAGGTTGGTGTAAAGGTAATCGCGTAATTCGAGGTTTCGTTTGCGCCGGGACGGGCTGTATTGAACGAGCGATTTCGGTTGAAGCCGCACTTCGTCCGCTGATTTTACCCTCGCTTCCAGCAGCAGCTTTTCCGTCGTATGGACAACATCCTTCACCTGGCTGTCAATGATGCAGCGGATGATGAAATAGCGACGACACTCATCGGGCAGATCGCCATAAGCGCCTTGAACTTCCCGGGCGGCGTCGCACCAGATTTCACTTCCTTTGCCGAGCTGCCTTTCATCCAGGAGCCCCGCGTCAAGTCCATCATCCAGATCATGGCTGTAATACGTAATTTCATCGGCGAGGTTGGCCACTTGAGCTTCCAAGGAAGCGGAACGCGCATTGAAGCCGCGACGTTTGCCCGGATGATCGTAACTCGTAAAGTGCTTGACCAAGCCTTCTCGAACTTCCCAGGAAAGGTTTAGACCAGGAAATCCAGGATACTTTTGTTCCAACTCCTCGACAATTCGAAGGCTTTGTCGATTATGCTCAAAGCCTCCGTGTCCTTTCATCAATTTGTTCAACACCGTCTCGCCTTTGTGCCCGAATGGCGGATGCCCAAGGTCATGGGCTAAGGCAATGGTCTCGGCAAGATCTTCGTTCAACCTCAATGCCCGCGCGATGTTTCTCGAGATGGCGGCCACTTCCATGGTGTGCGTCAGCCGCGTTCGCAGGTGATCGCCGGTTCCGTTAAGGAACACTTGGGTCTTGTACTCGAGGCGCCGAAAGGCTCGTGAATGAATCACCCGATCGCGATCGCGCTGGTAATGGGTGCGCCATTCGGGCGGCGCTTCTTCATAAACGCGCCCTCGAGTATCGGCGCTGAACTGGGCGTAAGAAGCCAGATTTTGCCGTTCGCGGGCTTCGAGCTCTTCACGCGTGCAGGGCATCAGAAATCAAGTCGTTGGATGAATACCAGTTCCGGAGGGAAAAAACGATGGCAGCCCCGGGGACCATATGCTCAATTGGACAACAGCTCCTGAACCGCAACTCCACGAAGTTCAAAAAGCCGCCGGATTACATCTTCGATCAGATTGTTTGGACAAGAGGCTCCCGCCGTTACGCCGACGGTAATTTTTCCCGGGGGAAACCAGTCGCGAGTTTCGATTTCGCGATGTTGATGCTGATCGTAATGAAGGATCAATTTGTCCGAAACCATTTTGGCCGCGTTCTTGATGAAATAAGTGGGGAGTTTCGCTTCTCCCATTTCCGCCAGATGCGAGGTATTGGACGAATTGTATCCTCCGATCACTAGCAAGAGATCGAGAGGTTCCGCCAGGAGTTTCTCGAGGGCATCCTGCCGATCCTGTGTGGCGCCGCAAATGGTATCAAAAAAACGAAAATGCTTGTGCAGATTCTCAGCGCCGTGCTTCCGAGCCATGGCTGCGCGGATGCGCCGTTGCACTTCCTCCGTCTCGCCGCGCAGCATCGTGGTCTGATTGGCGACGCCCACGACTTCGAGGTGTTTGTCTGGATCAAACCCCTCCGAGTAAGCCCCTTTGAATTTCTCGAGAAACTCCTGCTTGCTGCCTCCTTCGATGATGTAATTACAAACGTAATCCGTTTCGGCCAGCGTGAATACGACCAGATAATGGCCGCTGGTGGCCGTCGCCTGCGAACTGGTCGCTTTGGTCTCTTCATGCCAGGCTTTGCCGTGAATAATGCTCGTGACTGCTTCGCGGGCATATTGCCGGACTCGTTTCCACACGCTCATGACGTCGCCACAAGTTGTGTCCACCAGGATGCAACCCTTGCCTTCCAACCGGGCACGCGTATTCACTTCCGTGCCGAAAGCGGGAATGATGACCACATCTCCATTTTGCAATCGGGCCATTTCCGCTTCGGTGGGTTTGTTGGAAATGGTCTGAATGCCCATCTTGGCAATCTGATCGTTCACTTCCGGATTGTGAATGATTTCACCCAGCAGAAAGATCGGTTTATCGGGAGGAAAGGATTTTCGCGCGGCGTAGGCCAGATCAATGGCCCGCTCTACCCCATAGCAAAAGCCGAATTCTTTGGCCAGCTTCACGGTCAAAAGCCCGTCCGCACTTAACACATGACCCTTAGCCCGAATTCGCTCCACCAACTCGCTTCGGTAGTGCGACATCACCTGCGCCTGAACTGCCTCCATGACATCAGGCCGCCGCAGATTAATTTTCCGCGGCACCTGCAAATTACCGGCATTGGGCGTTGACATTCTGGGCCAAAAGTAATGTAAGGCGATGCCTCCGTCGAGAGGAAAGCCCGGTTATTGAACCAGCCAGTTTAATATCGACTTCTGAACGTGCAACCGGTTTTCAGCCTGGTCAAAGATTGTGCCGGCATGCGCCTCGAAGGTTGCTTCGTCGATCTCCTTGCCGCGATAAGCAGGGAGACAATGCATGACCAATACATCTGGCTTCGCCCATTTAATTAATGGGGCATTAATCTGGTAACCGCTCAGAATCTTCAAGCGCTCGGCAGCCTCGGCTTCCTTGCCCATCGACACCCAGACGTCCGTGTAAAGCAGATCGGCATCGCGCGCGGCTTCCTGGGGGTTTTCGATCACTTGGATCTGGCCGCCGGAGGGAGCGTTCGCCAGGCAAGTCCGAATGCGTTCCTGCAAAGCGGGCGAAGGATGGAAAGGTTCAGGAGCGGCGATGCGCAATTCAAAGCCAAGCTTGGCCGCCGCCCACATCCAGCTGATTGGAACATTGCATGCCCCATCCCCAACAAACGTCACCACTCGGCCTTGTATTGATCCGCGCTTTTCCTGGAACGTAAAAATATCGGTGAGAATCTGACAGGGATGCTCCTCATCGGTCAGAGCATTGACAGTCGGAATTCCTGAAAACGAGGCAAATTCTTCGACATCGGCTTGAGCGAAGGTGCGGATCACCGCCCCATGGATCATGCGGCCCAGCACGCGAGCCGTATCTTTGATCGGTTCACCGCGGCCCAGTTGAATATCATTTGGATTGAGGAACAGGCTCTGACCGCCCAATTCGCGAATGCCTACTTCGAAAGACACCCGCGTGCGCGTGGAAGATTTGCTGAAGATCAACGCCCAGGTCTGGCCGCTCAACGGGAGTTGCGAATGCCGTCCGCGTTCGCATTTAAACTCGTGACTTCGCTTCAGGATGGCCTCCATGTCGCTCCGCGCGAGTTGTTCCAAAGACAACAAATGTTTCATGCAACGTCAGAATTCCTACCGCGAAAAAGCCCAAAGAGCACAAAAATCAGGAAAGTCTCAAGCGAATTCCGCAGTGATTGGGATTGAGCTCAGGCTGTATTTTCTCTTGTCCAATTCCGCTGATGCCGCTTTCATAACAAGCGAGGCCACGTTGTTTATGCCGCATACTGTTTTAGTGTTGGATGATGAAGATGCCGTGTTGGAAGCGATTGAAATCATGCTGCGTCATCACGGCTATTCGGTGCTGCTTGCTCGCACAGAAGCGGAGGCCTACGAGCTTTGGAGCACGGCTCCGGAACCTGTTTTTGCGCTGTTGGCGGATGTCCACGTGAGCAAGCCGCGCTCTGGAATGGAACTGGCCC
>JBFMDG010000593.1:0-4948 GCA_040754135.1 Verrucomicrobiota bacterium | reverse complement strand
ATGCTACGCGGACGCCAATTCCCCGTAGCAGCCTGATGTGAGTCGGCTCTCACTTTTTCTGCGCGCAAGCCAAGCGATCGCCCTCGCGCATTCCCACGCGACCAATCGTGTTGGCCGTAATGAGATCCGCCAAGCGCGTGACCGATCGTCAAGGGACGTATCGACCAGAAACAAGTGATCGAACTCACATTCGATGCTACGCGGACGCCAATTCCCCGTAGCAGCCTGACGTGAGTCGGCTCTCATTTTTTCTGCGCGCAAGCCAAGCGATCGCCCCCGCGCATTCCAACGCGATCAATCGCGCTGGACGTAAAGGGATCCGCCAAGCGCGCCGCCGATGGCCAAGAGACGCCTCGACCAGAAACAAATGATCGAACTCACATTCGATGCTACGCAGAAAGAGCGCTGGCCGTCATGGGATCCGCCAAGCACGTCCCCAATTGCCAGGTGACGCCTCGACCAGAAATAAGTGATCGAACTCACATTCGATGCTACGAGTTCGGTTCCCATGTAACCATGTAACCTTTTAACCATGTAACCCTTCAACCCTTCAACCCTTCAACCCTCCAACTCCCCCCTACCGGCTCTCCCTTTCCAGAAAATCGATCAGCACATTGGCCATGACTTTCACTCCTACGACCAGGCTCTCTTCATCGGCGTCGAATTCGGCGGTATGGATCATATTGGTGATGCCTTTGGCGCTGTTACGCACGCCGAGCCAGTAATAAAATCCGGGGATGACCTTCTGATAGTACGAGAAATCTTCCGCGCCCATGACCGGACGGCGCCGCACCACCTGGCCTTCGCCTAAGACGCCTTTGAGAATGGGCAGCGTTGCTTCAGCCAGAGCGGGTTCGTTGAAGGTGACAGGGTTGCCATCGTTGGTCAGTCGGAATTCGTATTTGGCTCCGTGCGCCGCCGTGACGCCGGCGAGGACCTGCTCAATGAGGCTTGGAATGCGGGCCCGATACGTTTCGTTCAAGGTGCGAAACGTGCCCTCCATTTTCACTTCATCGGCAATGATGTTATTCCGATTGCCGCCGTGAATCGTTCCAATCGAGAGCACGATCGGATCTTGCGTGTCGATTTTCCGGCTGCGAATGGTCTGCAACGCATTGATGCATTCGGCGGCGACCACAATGGCATCCACGCCATCATGAGGCCATGCGCCGTGCGTCATCTTGCCGCGAATCGTAATCAGGATGCGATCGGAGGAAGCCATGGCTGCTCCGGCGGAATAGCCGATTTTTCCAACCTCGATATCGGGAGCGACGTGCAAGCCAAAAATTGCTTTCGGTTTTGGATTCTCGAGCGCTCCTTCCTTGATCATGAGCGACGCTCCGCCTTCTTCCCCTGTGGGCGGACCTTCTTCGGCTGGCTGAAAAATGAATTTGATCGTGCCGGGAATTTGGCTGCGCAATTTGCCCAGCACTTCTGCGACCCCGAGTTGCACCGTCGTGTGAACGTCATGACCGCAAGCGTGCTTCACGCCCGGGTTTCTGGATTTGTATGGAACCTCAATCGTCTCCTGAATTGGCAGCGCATCCATATCGGCGCGCACGGCCACGACGGGGCCGGGTTTGCCTCCCTTGAGCAACGCCACCACTCCGTGTTTGGCGACGCCCGTTTTGATCTCCTCGAGGCCCAAAGCGCGAAGGCGTTCGGCCACGACGCGCGCGGTGCGTTCCTCGCGGTTCGAGAGTTCGGGATGCATGTGAAAGTCGCGGCGCATTTCGATCAGCTTCGGACGCAAAGCTTCGGCGGCGGCTTTGATTTGCTCCTGCGTGCCAGGCGCGGCCTGGGTGATCATGGCAAGGACGAGCAACGCAAAAACGGTGAAGTGTTTATTCATGGGAGAAAGACGCGCTGGAATTCGGATGCATGGCATCGAAGCGAAGAACTAGTCCAGATTTCACAAAACCGTCAAGCGCGTTTCCATCTCGAATGCATCCGTTTCAACGAACTGATCTGTGGAGATTCTCGAAGGTTCTGGCGCACATTCCAAAATCGGTGTGTCGCGGCGGTTGCGCTTTGGCTGCGGTTGAAGCTGACCGCAATTCAGGATGGCGTTGAGCGCGTCGCGATGTCTTTGCGCGGGAATAACGGCGCTGGTTCGCCGATGGCATGGCCTGGTTTCAAACCGCCCCAAGCGGCGTCGGCATGGCGTTTGGGCGCTGCGATCAATCCGAGCTGCGCATAAATCCGCTCGGCGCTGGCCGGCAAGAAGGGCCAGAGCAACACCGCGAGAATGCGGCAGGTCTCGGCCAGGTTGTAGAGCACTTCATCGAGCCGCGCGGATTGCGCCGGATCTTTGGCCAAGCGGAAAGGAGCCGTGTGATCCACATACTGATTCGCGCGTGTGACCAGCGACCAGATGGTTTGCAACGCGGCCTGCGGTTGATTGGCGATCAAAAGCCGCTTGGATTCTTCGGCGATGCGACTGGCTTCGGCGGCGAGTTCGTTTGACGGAGCCGGGACCACGCCGTTGCGGTAGCGTTTGAGCATGGAAAGCGATCGATTGACCAGGTTGCCGAGTCCATTGGCCAGTTCGGCCTGGTAGCGCGATTGGAATCCGGCATCGGTCCAATTGCCATCGGGCCCGAGTTCCAGTTCCCGCAGGACGTAATAACGAAACGCGTCGAGGCCCCATTCCTGCACGACGGCGACGGGATCAACGATGTTGCCGGTGCTCTTGCTGATTTTCTCGCCTTCCTTTTGCCAGAAACCGTGCACGAGAATCTGCCTGGGCAATGGCAATCCCGCGGCTTTGAGCATGATGGGCCAGTAAACCGAATGGAATTTCAGAATGTCTTTGCCGATCAAATGCGCATCGGCCGGCCAGAGTTCGAGCGGCTTCGTTTCCTCTCCGCCGTGAATATCGGGCAAAGCGGCGCGCACCACGGGATCTGCCAAAGCGCCGGGCAGGCTGACATAATTCACGAGCGCATCGAACCAGACGTAGGTCACGTAAGCCGGATCGAAGGGCAGGGGAATGCCCCAGCTCAAACGGGCTGCCGGCCGCGAGATGCACAAATCTTCGAGCACATTGTTCTTGAGAAACCCGAGCACTTCGTTGCGGCGATAGCTCGGATGAATGAAATCGGGCCGCGCCTCAATGTGTTCGATGAGCCATGACTGATGCGGCGTGAGCTTGAAGTAATAATTTTCTTCAACCAACTGGATCACCTCGCCGTAAATCGGATCCCATGAGCCATCCGGCAGCCGGTCTTTTTCGGTGAGAAATGTTTCCTGGCGCGTCGAGTAGAAGCCGCGGTACTCCGCTTTGTAGAAATGTCCTGCGGCATAAAGCTTGGAAAGAATCGCCTGAACCACGGCTTTATGGCGCGTTTCGGAGGTGCGGATGAAATCGTCAATGGAAAGCTGGAGGGTGGTTGCGAGTTGTTTCCAAACTTCGGCCAGTTCATCGCAGTAAACTTGCGGAGCTTTGTTTTCGGCCTGCGCCGCCTGCTGAACCTTCTGGCCGTGCTCATCAATGCCGGTCAGAAAAAAAACCGCTTCACCAAAGCTGCGATGCGCGCGCGCCAGAACGTCGGCCACAATCTTCTCGTAAGCGTGGCCGAGATGCGGATGGCCGTTCACGTAATCGATGGCCGTGGTGATGTAATACCGTTTGCTCATGCGCGACGTAATGTGGCTGAGCGGCCGGGCCTTGGCAATGTTCGGTTCCGCGCGCGGCGGCTGCGGTGGAATTCATTCAACAGCTGACCCAAATCGAAGCGAATGCGCCGTGCTTGAGAAATCGAAAATCAAAGGCTTGTTTCGCTCGGAATTTCTGTCGGACCCTTCGAGAGCTTCAGCTTGGACACAAGCAAACCTTCCATTTCTTCGACGCGCAGTTCATACGCGCCGATTTTGAGGATGTCGCCGGCTTTGGGAAAACCTCCCAGCTGATGTGTGACCCAGCCGCTGGTGGTGGTGATGCCTTCGCCGGAAAGCGATTCGCCGACGAGTTCGGAAAGTTCGTGCAAGGGCAAGGCGCCGGCGATTTCCCAGGTCTGTTCGCCGATTTTTTGCACGAGCGGCTTTTCCTGATCGAACTCGTCCTGGATCTGGCCGACGAGTTCTTCGAGAATATTCTCGAGCGTTACCAGTCCGACGGTGCCGCCGAATTCATCGACGACTATGGCCATGTGCAAGCGGCGATCGAGGAAGAGTCCGAGCAGTTTTTCGAGGCGCGCCGTTTCGGGAACGTAAATCAATTTCCACGCGACGCTGCGCAGGTCTGCGCCGGTGCGCGCCTTCATGCGCATGGCGAACAGATCTTTGAAATGCACGGCGCCGAGTGTTTTATCGAGATCGCCATTTTCGCACAGCGGAAAACGCGAGTAACGCGTGCGCTCGGCCACATCGAGACATTCGGCGATCGAGGCTTCGGTATCGAGCGCCACGATTTCCTGGCGCGGCCGCATGACGTCGCGGGCGATGCGCCGGCGCAGATCGAGCGCATTCAAAACCAGGTCGCGTTCGAGGGTGGTTCCGCCGATATGCTTGTGCGTGCTGGCAAAGATGAGGCGAAGCTCTTCCTCGGAATGGACCAGTTCCGCTTCACTGACCGGTTCGATGCCAATTCGCCGCAAGATCCAAAGCGAGGTTTGATTGAGCATCCAGATGAACGGGAAGGAGATTTTGTAAAACCAATGCAGCGGCTGCGCGACCCAAAGCGTTGTGGGCAACGGCTTCTGGATGGCCAGTGATTTGGGCGCCAACTCGCCGAGGACGATGTGCAAAAAGGTAATCAGCGTGAACCCGATGCCGAAGGCGATGGAATGGCGCGCCTGTTCGCTTTGCACCTGCATCAGGGTCATTAACGGTTCCAGCAGGTCGGCAAAAATCGGTTCGCCAATCCAGCCGAGGCCGAGGCTGGCGAGGGTGATTCCCAATTGCGTCGCGCTCAAGGAGGCGTCCAGGTTGCGCACCACCATGCGGG
>JBFMDG010000592.1:0-4964 GCA_040754135.1 Verrucomicrobiota bacterium | reverse complement strand
CTCCCAGGCCGCAGCCGAAGCTCGCAAGACGGTGGAAATGCTCATGACCGATCTGGCCAATCGCGAAGAGGGCCTCAAACGTCAACTCGCGGATCTCGAATCCAATCACGATCAATTGATCGAAGCCGTTGAAGAAGGTGTCCTGGCTCGCTACCAACGGTTGCGCAAATTGAAAGGCGACAACACGGTTGTGGGGATTGAACACAGCGTTTGCGGCGGTTGCCACATGCGATTGCCCACGCAAATCGTCATTACCTGCCAGGCGGAGAAAGAATTGGTCTGCTGCCCGAATTGCGGGCGCATTCTTTATTACGCCAGACATATGGATCTGGCGGTGGCGGATTAGTAATTCCACCCAACAGCAAAGCAATGAATCGCGTCGGCAAACTCCTGCACACACGTTATCGGGTTAATGATCTCGAAAAGACTGTGAAGTTTTACCGCGAAGTGCTCGGCCTCGAGGAGGTGCGGCGGCACAAATCTCCACGCGGTTCGGAGTTGGTCTTTATGAAAGCTCCCGGCAGTGAGGAGTTGATCGAGCTCTGTTATTTCCCATCGAGCGGGCCAGTCCAGGTTCAATCCGATTTGACTCACCTCGCCTTCGAAGTGGCCAGCCTTGAGGCTTTCGAAAAGCACCTGGCCACATTTGGGCTGAAATACTCCGATGGTCCGCACCTTAAACCGGACGGCAGCGGGTTTGCCTTTATTGATGCGCCCGAGGGCTACGAAATCGAATTGATGCAGCCGGCCAGGACTCCGTCGGGCGGAGCCGGTTACTGACTTTCCTGGCCCAGCAATACCCAACGTAATGCCTTAAATGGGCGAGGCCGCTGGGTTTTAGGCATTCGATACCGGGCCTTCCGAAGGCACAACTGGAGGAACTGCAAACCGGCACACCGCCACCCGGCCCATGTTGCCCCCGTTTTTTCCCCAAACCTTTCCGCTTTCAGACCCCCGGAAATCGAGGTGCTCTTCCCCGTGGGCGAGCATTTCGAAAGCGCCATTTTGCCGTTGGAGAAGGGCAAGATTCCGTTTTTAGCAACGGCGAGGGGGGCCTGAAAAAAATTTCAGGGAGAGGCTGAGGAGTTCATCCGTAAATTGTCTGCTGGCAGAAACGTGCCCCGGCCCGATTGCCAATCCGAGTGAGGCGGTCTTAGATTGGCAAGCTTTTGACGAAAACCGAGGTTGATCCAAGGGGAAACCCCGGCCTCGTCTTTCGGGAAAGGAAACTTTGACGCCGAACCGTAATATGAAAGTTCAGACCCATGGAGACACCCTGACGATCACTGGAATTAAAGAGCTTGGCGCGGCCAATTCACAAGCCTTTCGCGATGAAGCCCGGGCCGCATTCAGTGACAGCCAGCGCCACATCGAAATCGACCTTTCCCAAACCTTGTTTGTGGACAGTTGCGGTCTGGGAGCGCTGATCTCACTGCAGAAAAGCGCGGCCAGTCGCAATGGAGTGGTGCGATTGCTCAACCCGACTCCCCCGGTCCAACAGATCCTCGAATTGACGCGCATGCATCGGATTTTCGAAATCCTGAATTGCCAGAATGCATGACGCCACCCAGCCTCAAGTTCTCGCGCTCGTCGGTATTGCGGTGCCGGCTGGATTGTGACCTGACCGAAGTGCGGCCCGCCACGGCAGGAGTGGGTTATTTCCTGCGCGAACAAGGGTTGAGCGAAAAGGAGATCCAGGAATGTGTCCTGGCACTGGCCGAAGCCTGCAACAACGCCATTCACTATGCCCGGGAGCATTTGCCAGTGGAAATCGAAGTCCTCTGCGACACCTCCCGAGTGGAATTGCGCGTGCATGATCGCACTTCCGGTTTGGATTGGCCAAAACAAGTCGAACTTCCCGATCCGGAATGGGAATGCGGTCGCGGCCTGTATCTGATTCAGGCGCTAATGGAGCGCACCGATTATTTGCGCAGTTCCGAAGGCAATTGCCTTGTCATGCAACGCTCGCGCAGCGGGGGTCGAGCAGCGCCGGTTTTTCTCGAACTCGAAGAGGCCCGGCGCAAACTCGAGGAAAGCGAGCAGATCATTGGCGACATGGCCGAAGAGTTGAGCTTTTGCTATGAGAGCTTGTCAGCCATTTTCCGGTGCAGCACCGAACTGGGAAGAACCAACAATCTCGAGGAGTTCTGCCAGCGGCTCCTGACCGATCTCTCGCAGATCACCTCCGCCGAATGGTTCGTGCTGCGCGTGCTCGCAAAAAAGGACTCTCGACTGGTGGTGTTTACTTCCTCCGAACCGGCGCTGCAACTCGTGCCGATTTCACTTCCTGGCAATTTCCTCGGCAACTCCGTGGAGTTGGAAGCGGCGTTGAGCCGGCAGGATATCTGGTTTGATCCGCATCGGCCTCTGGAAAGTTCGGATCCCCTCGGCGCCATCAAACCCGGCTCGATCGGCCTCGTTCATCCATTCTGCCTCGGCGAATCGTTGATCGGCACCTTGACGGTTGGGAAATCGGCGGGTCACCCCCATTTCACCGCGGTTCACGCCAATGTCGTGCACACTTTTGCGGATTTCCTGGCCATCCAAATTGTCAACGCGCGGTTTCAGGAGGAATTAGTCAATTCACGCGTTGTGTCGCGTGAACTTGAAATTGCCAAGAACATCCAGCGTTCGCTGTTGCCCAAAACGCTGCCGACATTATCCGGCTGCACGGTGGCGGGTTATTGCGAAAGCGCGCGACAGGTTGGCGGCGATTTTTACGACGTGTTGCGGGTGGACCCACAGGCGCTGCTTTTGATTATCGCCGATGTCATGGGCAAAGGGATTCCTGCGGCGATTTTCGCGGCGATATTGCGCAGTCTGCTCCGCGCGGTACCGGAATGGACCCCTGAACCCGGCGCGTTGCTCGGCCGGATCAATCGCTTGCTCTTCGACGAACTTTCCGGGGTGGACATGTTCATCACCGCGCAACTGGTTTACGTCAATACTCGCGAAGAACGCCTCACCGCAGCCAGCGCCGGGCATTGTCCTTTGTTGTTGGCCAATCGGGAAGGAAAGGTAAGCACCATTGCGCCGGAAGGCATGCCATTGGGAATCTTGCCCGATGCCACATTTGCAAATCACACGGCGGCGCTGGGGCACGATTCGCGTGTCCTGTTGTTTACCGACGGATTGACAGAAGCAAGGAATGCTCAGGAGGAGTTTTTTGGACAGGAACGATTGGTCCGTTGGCTGCAAGAGAGCGTGGTTCGTTCTCGGACTGCGGAGGAATTGAAAGAGGCGCTGGCCCATGAAATCGCCAGATTCCAATCCGATGCCACACTGCATGATGACCTCACGTTCCTGATTATGGCCCGGTGAAATCAAGGTCCGCTCGTCCAGTTTGAACCGTTGCACCTGCACTGGATCGAGCGCGGCAAAGTCATTTCAGACCGCGTCAAATGTACTTTTTCAATTTTTTAAATCAGAAATGAAACCGCTGCTCCCCTTATTCATCATGGTCGATGCCTGCGGCTGGGAAATAATCCGCACCGACCCATTTGCCACCGAGTTTGCACCTTACCGCAAGCGACTCGATTCGGTCTTTGGCTACAGTTCCGCCTGCGTGCCTTCCATCGTGTCCGGCCGTTGGCCCGATCAGCATCGGAACTGGTGTTATTTCGTTTATGATCCCGACCACTCGCCATTTCACGCGTTGCGCCCTCTGCGATGGCTGCCCAAGGCAATCACAAGCCGGCGTCTTTTTCGGCGGATGCTGACGCGTTTTGTCAAAGCCCGGCTGAATTTCCGGGGTTACTTCGATCTCTATAACATTCCTTTCCGGCACATCACGCTCTACGACTTCACCGAGAAGAAGAGCCCGCTTCAACCAGGTGGCATGAATCGCGGGAGGAACATTTTCGATGATTTGGAACAACGCCAAATGCCCTATCACGTCACGGATCCGCGCCGCACAGAAGAGGAGAATCTTGATCGCCTGTTCGGCCAGATCGAGCAGGAGGAAATCGATTTTGCGTTTGTTTACTGGTGGGAACTGGATGCGTTGATGCACCGCGTGGGCAATGATGCGCCGGAGATTTCAAGGCAGTTGCGCCTCTACGAAAGGAGGATCGAAACCCTGCTGGCCGAAGCGCAACGTCACTATGCCGACGTGCGGTTGTATGTGTTCAGCGATCATGGCATGGCCAATTGCGAAGAGCATTTCGACCTCCGCGCGCGTATCGATAAACTGCCCCTGAAAATGGGGAAGGATTATGCGGTGGTGTACGACTCGACCATGGCGCGGTTTTGGTTTATGAAACCGGAGGCGCGCTGTCAGGTGGTTTCACTCCTCAAGGAAGTGCCGCAAGGACGAATTCTCTCTGATACGGAACTCGCCCGGTTGCGCGCCTATTTTCCCGATCATTATTTTGGCGAGCTGATTTTTTTGGTCGAGGAAGGCGTGCTGATCGTGCCGAGCCACATGGGAGAACGTCCGATTCGCGCCATGCATGGATACCATCCCAGTGCCAGGCACAGTTATGCCGCTCTGCTCAGCAACCAACCGGATTTTCCGCCGGATTTGGAAGCCATTCCGGATATTTACCGATTGATGGTTCGCGAAGCCGAAGCCGCCAAACGCCTCAACGCTTTGCGTTTCGATTCGCCGATTCGCCCGTTGGAAACCGCTTACAAACCGGCTGCGGCCTGAACCGACTTATGAAGCTTCGCGATCTCTATTCAAAAACGCTACTCGCTTATCTCTGGCAGGAATTTCGCCTGCGCTGGTACTTCAAATTTGTCCTGCCCAAAGTGCATGAGATCACTCTCGATGGCCTGAGACTCGACGTCTCGAGCCTGCCGCTGAAAGTGCGCAATCGCCTGCTGCACGCCGGGTACGAAGCCCAGGAAAAACAAATGTGCCTCGATTATTTGACCCGCGAAGATTCCGTTCTCGAACTCGGCGGAGCGATCGGTTACCTCGCGCTGATCTGTCAAAAGCAGATTGGCATCCGCAATTATTT
>JBFMDG010000591.1:0-4974 GCA_040754135.1 Verrucomicrobiota bacterium | reverse complement strand
AATGAGTTTGAGGACGGAGCGCCCGAACTCCAGGATCGGTTATATCTGAATAAAGGCCGCAGTGTATTCAGCCGTGCCAACGAAGCCTTGCCCGATTTGCGGACCAGCGGCGCCTGTGTTACGTCCGGTGATTTTGATGGTGACGGCGATTTGGACCTGTTTATCGGAGGACAGGTGGTGCCAGGAAGATATCCGCTGGCGCCTCGAAGTTATTTGCTGCGAAATGATCAGGGGAAGTTCCGGGACGCAACGGCCACGGCGTGCGAGGCGCTCCTGCGGCCCGGTCTTTTGAGCTCCGCGTTATGGACCGACTACGATCGGGACTCCGATTTGGACCTTTTGTTAGTCGGCCACTGGATGCCTTGCAGCGTTTTCCAAAACGTGGGTGAAGGCAAGTTCGTTGATATGACCAAGTCCCTGGGCCTCGAAACCACGGCGGGTTGGTGGAACGTTATCGAAGCTGGTGATTTTGACGGCGACGGGGACCCTGACTATGCCGTGGGCAACGTCGGTCTCAACACTCTCTACCGCGCCACCGAGAAACATCCGCTGCGAATTTATGGAAATGATTTTGATCATTCCGGATCGTTCGATTTAGTGCTCGGCTTTTTCGAGGGCGATACCTGTTATCCAGTGCGATCGAGAGAACGCTCCGTCCAGCAGGTGCCGTCGCTCGGTTTAAAATTCCCGACTTACAAAGCTTTTGCCCAGGCCAGTCTCGAGCAAATCTATGGACGGGCGGCGTTGGAAAAAGCGTCGCAATTCGAGGCCAAACTCCTCGCCAGTGTCTGGATTGAAAACCGTGGCAACGCCCGATTCACGGTTCATCCCCTGCCGATCGAGGCCCAGATTTCTCCCGTTCAAGGACTCATCGCAAACGATTTTAATCAGGATGGCAGACTGGACCTCCTCCTGGCCGGCAATTTCTATTCCTTTAACGTGGAAACCGGACGATCCGACGCCGGCATCGGTTTGCTCCTTCAAGGAAATGGTTCCGGAGGTTTTCGATCCGTGCCCTCAGTCGAAACCGGTTTCTTTGCAGCCGCAGACGCGCGCGATTTAAAACTCCTGCGTACGGGACCTGGCCGCCCCCCAATGGTTGTGGTGGCCAATAACCATGGTCCATTCCAGTTTTTTCGCCACCTTTCAAAAAAACAAGATCCTGGCACTAATGAAGTTCAACACCCAAGCCAATAGGGGGAATGGTATCGCGTGCTTTCCAATTGTTCGCCCGGCCGGGGTGGGACAGAAAATCCGTAGGGCGGCCTATGAAGAACCGGAACATTCCCAAAAAATGAGCACCCACCAAGACGATTGATATGCGAATGAAACATCAAAACCTGCGCCAATGCATGAATCGCGTAATTGTCCTCCTGATGTTGGCGATCATTTTCCAACCAGAGCTTAGAATGTCGCGTGCGGCACAGGCTGCGATAAAGAATGAGGCGCCACCCGGCCCGGAGCAGTCCTTGCTCGCGCCGGAAGGTGTTTTGAAAGCGTTGGTGAAACAAAAAGAACTGCAGTTGTCCGCCATCCGCAGTTGCACTGCTTATTATGATTTTCAGTTTATCGACCGGATCGAGGAAAGTCAGATTCGGTTTGAGCATCATGTCGTCGATGACGCCGGCAAGCATTACAAGCCGGTACATTACGACCATGGCAATGGCCTGGCGGTGGCGGATGTGGACGGCGATGGCCGTTTGGATATTTATTTCACGAGCCAGCTTGGGGGCAATCAACTTTGGCGCAATCGCGGCGGTGGGAAGTTCGAAGACATCACGTCGCAATCCGGCCTGGGGTTGAAGGATCAGATTTCGGTCGCGGCGGCGTTTGCCGACATAGACAATGATGGCGATCCAGATTTATTCGTGACCACCGTCCGAAAAGGAAATCATTTGTTTCGCAACCAGGGGCAAGGCCGTTTTGAGGATGTCACACAAGAGGCTGGACTGAGTTATTCCGGCCATTCATCCGGCGCGGTGTTTTTTGACTTCGATCGTGACGGGTTACTCGATTTGTTCCTCTGCAATGTGGGCGTTTACACCACTGAAAACAAAGGTCGTGGAGATTATTACGTGGGGGTAAGGGATGCATTCTCCGGTCACATTTATCCCGAACGATCCGAGTTCAGCGTGCTCTACAGGAATATCGGGAGTGGAAAATTCAAGGACGTCTCGCGGGAAATGAATCTGCGTGACTCGGGGTGGGCCGGAGATGCCACCTTCACCGATCTAAATGAGGATGGGTACCCGGATCTTTACGTGTTGAACATGCAAGGGGACGATCATTATTACGAGAACCAAAATGGAAAGCATTTTCTGGAAAAGACTGCCGTCATGTTTCCGAAAACGCCCTGGGGAGCGATGGGGGTGAAATTCTTCGATTTCAACCAGGATGGCCGCATGGATTTGTTTATCACGGACATGCATTCCGACATGACGGATCAAGCCAATCAAAACAGCCGCGTGGACATGCGACGGTCTTTTGAGAAGCAAAAAGCCGAAGCCTGGTGCTCGACGCAATACACGGATGCCTTTCTTCAAGGGGCCTCGAACAACATCTTCGGCAACGCTTTTTATCGCAATGATGGCGGCGGAAAATTCGTGGAAATCTCCGACCGCATCGGCGCGGAAACTTTTTGGCCTTGGGGAATGAGCGTCGATGACCTGAACGCCGACGGTTACGACGATGTGTTCGTCACTGCGGGCATGGGTTTTGGCTTTCGTTACGGACGCAACTCAGTCTTGCTTAACGACCGGGGTGAACAGTTTTTCGACAGCGAATTCGTGCTCGGAGTTGAACCGCGAAAGGACCAAAGAATTGAGAAACTGGCCTTCATTTTGGATTGCGCGGGTGCCGATAGGAATCACCCGTATTGCGTTGGACAAACCGGACAAATCCCCGTCGGTGAAGCCCTCAGCAGCCGTTCCTCGGCCATTTGCGATCTGGACGAGGACGGGGATCTCGATATCGTCACGATCGAGATGAATGATCGATCGCAGGTCCTGATGAGCAATCTGGCGGAACGGCGCTCTATCCGTTTTCTCAAGGTGAAGCTGATGGGTACAAAATCCAATCGCGACGGCTTGGGCGCCACGGTTCGCGTGGGAGTTAAAGACCGGGTCCTGACCCGTTACCACGACGGCAAGTCAGGTTATTTCGGACAAAGTTCTATGCCGCTCTATTTTGGTTTAGGGGAGGCGGATTCGGTGAGTTTCGTTGAAGTGAAGTGGCCTTCGGGAAAAAAACAAAGACTCACCGCGAATGTTAAATCAAACGAAACATTGATCATCACGGAATTGGTGGAATAGAGGCTATTAGCTCTATGGAAGTAGGCCGTAAGACTCTATCGTGGGCAGGAAATTGAATTGTAGGGATTGAATTGGGAACTGTAAGGAAAAGCCATTCGCACCCCATGTTCACGGCGGAATGCGTGAAGTGATTTATCGGTCAGCACAAGCTTCGTGTTATTTGGTCGCATGCCATGGCGAGGAAGCTCGAAGTAGGGCCAACAGACTCTATGGCTATAGGGCATGCAGGCTCAGATGAGAGCGGAACCGCGGCTGTGATTGAAGCAAGTGCTAAAAAAGTGAAAAAGATTTTTCATTTTCGCTTGTCATGAGAGCAATCCGCAGTGTATACGAACAGCACTTTCCTGTCTGAGCATTGGCAAACTTAGGTTACTCTTCAGTCAATAGTGCCAGTTCGGTCGTTTGCGCCTCAGGCAGAGCAGCGTATCCATGTCAAGCAACTCAATGACAGCGGCTCATTCAATGTACGAATAAATAAACAATGAAATCCACACCCTATCTAATAGCAGCGGCTCGGTTCAGCTTGTGTTTGATCGCTTTGTTACTTTGCATGCAGCACGCTTGGGGGCACGGCGTCCAAGTTGGCTATGGGACCACACCAACCGGCTTTATTCGGATCTATATTGAGCACTGGCATGGCGATCTTTCCCCCTCCAACTTGGGGCCGAGCGATAATATTAACGTCACGGTCACAAGTGGCACCAGTTCCAGCACTTTTAACGTGAACGTCTCCGGCACGGTCAACAATACTGCGGCCAGCAGTCTTCCTGGTTTGGTTGGTCCTATCACAATCATCTCACAGGGCCCGAGCGCTAACGCTTACAAGGATTGGGGTTATTGGGACTTTGCTCCCGGAACGTGCAACCAACCCATCAGCGTCACGATTAATCAGGGCAACTCGGTAATTTTCTTTGAGGAAACATCCACCCTTTACCCCAAGACGATTACCGGCCAGGTCTTCACCGACCAGGGCGCTCCCGTCATAACGGCTCCAAATATCTCTGTCGTGGGTAATTGTGTTGGGGCCAATGTGAATTTCAATGTCTCCGTTGTCGACGACTGCGATTCAAATCCAACCGTCACTTACAGTCATGCTTCGGGTTCATTTTTCCCTGTCGGTGTCACCACGGTTACCGTCACAGCCACCGATAATACCGGCAAAACGTCCGTCAAAACGTTTACGGTGACGGTGATTGCAAGCGATACCACGCCGCCTGTGATCACTTGTCCAGCAAACCTCACCTTGGGCACCGATCCTGGATTGTGCGGCGCGGTAGCCAATTTTGCAGCCACGGCCACTGACAACTGCTCCAATGCTACGGTGTCTTACAGTCACGCGCCGGGAAGCGTTTTTCCAGTAGGCTCGACGGTCGTCACGGCCACGGCCACGGACGCCTCGGGTAACACCACCAGCTGTACTTTCACGGTCACCGTTCAGGACACCACGCCTCCGGTGATTACGTTCTGCCCGTCACCTACGACAGTCGAGTGTGATGGGTTGGGCAATCTTGCCGCACGTCAGGCTTGGATCAACAGTTTCCAAGCGACCGATAATTGTGGTCCTGTGACTTTAAGTTACGCTCCGGCCAATGTGGGTAGCACCAAGAGTTTCCCGGACTTCAGTGATTTGTCTGGGTTTCAGCTTAATGGCACAACGGCGGTG
>JBFMDG010000590.1:0-4975 GCA_040754135.1 Verrucomicrobiota bacterium | reverse complement strand
GCCGACGGTTTTTTCCTGGCCAAGTTGAAAGTAAAACTGGCAATCCTCCTTCGATAATTGCGCGTTCGCCTCCTGCACCGCTTTGACGGTGGCGCGCTGCACGGTCCGACAGAACCGGTCGTCGCGTCCATATCCATGGATCATCGTTGCACTCGGCGCATGATGCGTGTGGGTGCAATTGATCAGCACGTGACTCGCGGGAATGCCTGTGGACTGCGCGATTTCCGCAGCGACCGGATCGAGGAGGTCGCGTGTGATCATCAGGATATCGCAAGCCACCATTGCCAGTTTGGTTTGCTTCAGTTGCAGGACGATGGCCACCGCCCGAAGTCGGCCTTCCTGACCGGCGGCTTTTCCAGGCGTGATACCGCCCGCGATCACCATCGAATCATCCGCTTCGAGATCGATGGCGGCTGTGCCGACACGGAGTCCGGGGCTGGCCGGCAATTCCGCGGCTTGTGGCCAGCGTCCGTTTTCGTCCGTGATGCCGCCGAGCGTTGCAATTGCGAGCAAAAGCAAACGAACAGCAATTCCGCGTTTGAAAAACGATCGACGGGTCATAGGATGCGGAAGCGAGTATGCGATTGAAAGTTTACGAATACAAGAATTGCGGGACGTGCCGCAAAGCGCTGAAGTTTCTCACCGACCACGGCATTGCCTTCACGAAGGTCCCGATCCGTGAGCAACCGCCGACACGACCAGAACTCAGGCGCATGCTCAAATTGTCTGGCGGCAATGTGCGGAAATTGTTCAACACTTCGGGCCAGGATTACAAAGCGCTCGATCTCAAGCGGCGCCTCGAGAAAATGACTTCAGAGGAAGCGCTCGATCTGCTCGCGTCGAATGGCAACCTCGTGAAACGGCCTTTTGTCCTCGCCGGCTCGACTGGTCTGATCGGGTTCAAACCATCAGAATGGGAACGGGCGTTCGGCCCCGGAAAATCAAATGAAACGTAAAGTGCGACCAGCGCCGCCAGCCAACGCACGCCTTTCGGATTTGCGCCCAGCCTTTCTGCGACCTCGCTAAGATCCGCTCGCGCCTACAGCGCTGCCCAATGTCCGCGTCGATAAGTGCGGCGCACCATGTTGTTGGCTTCACGATCACCGGTGATCCTCTCTTTCACCGGATCAAATCGAATCGTGCGGCCGACGCGAGTGGCGATATTTCCCAAATGACAAAGCGCCGCCGACAAATGGCCAATCTCGACATCCGCATGGGGCAGGTTGCCGGTCTTGATGCAATCAAGAAAATTGCGGTGATGCGCCGGTCCATCCGGTCGTCCGCTCATTTTTTCTCGAAGTTCATTGCGCGGTCCGAACAACTGAAACTCGCCCGACTTTCCGAGCAGCATCAGGCCTTGGGTGCCGTAAAAGGCGTTTCCATTTTCAAATCCCTCCTGAACGTAAGGCGACCAGATTCGCTGCTCGAAAATCAGTTGCTTGCGCCGCGCAGACTTGGCCGAAGGGGAGTAATCGAACACCACATATTGCGTGTCGGGAAATTGTTGGTCATCCTCGAAAAAGTATTTTCCGCCCAACGCGGCGATCGTGTTCGGATGCGTTTCCACGCCCAATCCCCAGCGAGCGATGTCGATGTCGTGCACGCCATCATTGCCCATATCGCCTGTACCGAAAGCATGCCACCAGCGCCAGATGCCATGGAGCAGATTCGGTTGATAGGGCACTTTCGGAACCGGGCCGAGCCAAAGATCGAAATCGAGATGTGGCGGAGGATCGGCCGGTTGAGCTTTGCCAATGCTCGAACGGAGTTGGCTGTTCCAGGCTTTGGCGACGAGCACCTCGCCAATGGCGCCTTCCTGCAATAATTGCATCGCCCGCCGGACATGCTCGGTGCTTCGGCTTTGTGTGCCCGTTTGCACGATGCGCTTGTGGCGCCGGGCTGCCTCAATCATGAGACGCCCTTCGCGAATATTGTGGCAACACGGTTTCTCGACATACACATGCTTGCCCGCCTGACAGGCCAGCACCGTGGCCGGCGCATGCCAATGATCGGGAGTGGCGATCACAACGGCATCGACCGATTTGTCCTCGAAAACGCGACGCATGTCTTTGTCGGCTTTGGGGGCTTTGCCCTGCAGCGATTCCACCTCCCGCGCCGCCTGCTGCATGCGGTTGGCATCGGCGTCGCACACCCAGGAAATGGCGACATCTTTTTGCGCCGCGAAAGCACGAAGGAGATTGGTTCCCATGCCGCCTGGACCAATGATGCCGATGACAAATTTTTCGTTGGCGCTTTGCCCGCGAGACTTCGAAACGAAAGGAACGACCATCGAACCGGCTGCCAACGTGGTGGTGGCTCGGAGAAATTGACGTCGAGAAATCGGCTTCATAAAGCGTCGCTCGTGATTCAGGTTGAAGCGCGATTCTAAAGGTCGAGCGGTGGGTTGTCACGATCATCCACATGATCACACCTATCGCAATCGCTTCTTCGTTGAATGGCTGACATGGCTGACATGGTTAAATGGTTAAATGGTTAAATGGTTAAATGGTTAAATGGTTAAATGGTTAAATGGGGGGGCGCCAAAAAAGGGAAGCATTCTGCCAAGGAAAGTTAAGCGATACGGCGATCTCTGACGTTAGCAGATGGGCATGCGTTTTTTCCCCCTGTCCGGCTTGGGCCTCGCGGTTTTCCTGGCTGTTTTCCATCTCAAGATTTCCAGCCATGAGCACATGAGTGGCGTGAGAACGAATGGCAACGTTTTGTATGTCTCCTTGGAAGGAAACGACGCCTTGGCGGAACGCAATCGACTCGATCGCCCGTGGCTGACATGGAGCAACGCCATCGCGCGAGCGGAGCCGGGCGATACCATCCAGATCGGTCCGGGAGAATGGCACGTCGCTGCCATGAGGAATCAGTTCTGGGGACCTGGCCTGGGACCGGTCCCGGTCAACAGCAAAACCAATCTCGTGATTCAAGGCGCGGGTTCAGCCACGATTCTGCACGCTCCGGGGAATGGAGATGTGTTCCCGGTCTGGAACAGTTCAAATCTTGTCTTCCGAAAGTTCGCGGTGGAAGGGTCGCGACAAAACATTACCGATTTGTACGGCGTGTTTCTTCTCCTTGGAACAAACTCGCATCTCGTTTTTGAACAACTTGAACTTCGTGAATTTCCCGATCACGGGATTTACGTCGAGAACAATGGTTTCAACCGCAGCGATTCCGTCTGGGTGCGGGATTGTCACTTCGAGAGCTGGGGCTCGAGCTATCCCGGAATGCCGAACGTCATGGCGGATGGAGCGGCTATTTTGCCCGGCGGATTTCATTGGTTTATCGAGCGCAACGTTTTTCGGCGCGGCATGCGAGGGATCGAACCGTGGGGCCGGTTTGCCCCGAACGCTTACGGCGACATCTGGATCAGGAACAATGTTTTCGAGGAGTTGTTCTGGCAGGGAATCGTCAATCCCGGCGAAGCCGAGGATGCCCGCGGTTTTTATATCATCGACAACACCTTCCGAAATTTTTTCGTGCCGCCCGATCAAGAGGGTTATTTGACCAACGCTGAAGACATCGCCGCCATTTGGCTCGAAAGCGGGAGTGATTTCCTCATTGAAGGTAATCTCATTGAAAATATTTCTGGGTGGCCGGGACAACCAAATAATCAGGGCATGGGTATCGTATTCGCCGATGGCAGAGCGGTGGAACGAGCGGTCATTCGAAGCAACACGGTCATCAATTGCAAATCGTCCGGCATCAGCCTCAGCGATTTCGGCAATTATTGGATCAGCAATGTCGTCATTCAGGGCAACACCATCCTTCGCACGGGCGGTTCGGGCATCGACATTTTCGGCGGTTTCAACCACACCATCCTCGGAAATGACGTGCGGGAAACTGCGCAGCTGAACCGCGACCGCGCGCAAATTGCCGTCCGAGGCGGTGCCGGCCACCGACTGCTGTGGAATCGGACCGAACCCGTTTCCGGAGAACCTCAGCCCGTTCCGGATCTGATTGTTGAAGGAAGTGCAACGAACACCATTGTCGCTGGAAATGCGATTCGAAGCTTGGTCGATCAAGGCATCGGCACCGTGTTTCACGAAGATCTCGATCTCATCTGGATGTTCGCCGCGCAACCACGGGATCAGATTCAATTGCGGATTGAGGAGGCTTCCAGCGCCGTCGGCCAGCGCATCGCGTTGTATGGTCCCGACAACACGCTTTT
The DNA here is from genome assembly GCA_040754135.1 of Verrucomicrobiota bacterium. Classification (GTDB taxonomy): domain Bacteria; phylum Verrucomicrobiota; class Verrucomicrobiia; order Limisphaerales; family SIBE01; genus JBFMDG01. Next base: position 798 of record JBFMDG010000590.1, on the reverse strand, counting down.
GGTGAACCAGACTTCCAAGGCGGGATCTCCTTTGATATTCAACGTGGCGGAAGCGGGAAGCTACCTCGCTTTGGCTCACGATGGCCTGACGGATACGCCGCGCGATCGATTGCGTTTCGATGCCCAAGCGGGACCTCTGTTAAAAATCGAGCCGCTGCATCCGAATCAGATCGCCATTTCCTGGCCCTCGGAAGCGAAAGCTGAATTGCAGAAACGAACCGATGCAAGCAGCGCGAATTGGCTGCCCATCTCCGAGCCCATTTATGACAACGGAACGAACTGCGTGATTTGGCTCGAAGCCGTGGAACCACTTCAGTTTTTTCGCCTGCTTCGCACGACCGACGACGGGCTGCCTTGATGAACGTTGACCGAGTCACGGTCTATTCTCTATGGTCAGAGTTACGCCTGTGACTATGAACATCACCGTGCTCTGGTCGGTTTGTCTGGCTGCCATCGCCTTGCCGCATTTTTCATTCGCCATCAATCCTGTCACTAATGTGGTCACTCGCACCGGGGATCGCAGCATTGTTTTGCATTGGGATCGAAGCGGCGAAACCGGCTTGCGCGGATATCACGTTTACCGTGCCGATTCCGAAAGCGGCCCTTTCAGCAAGATTAATTCGGCATTGCTGGATCTGGTGAGTTTTGCCGATGTCCACGTCGAGAATGATAGATCCTACTGGTACGCGGTCCGGGTTGTGACAAGTTCCGGGGAAGGTCCCGACTCCGCAAAAGTTCGCGCCACGCCGCGTGCGTTCGCGGATAACGACGAGTTTCTCGAGTACCTGCAGCGGACGG
>JBFMDG010000589.1:0-4978 GCA_040754135.1 Verrucomicrobiota bacterium | reverse complement strand
GAATTGTTGCTCCTCGATAATCCCGTCGCCGGCATGGACCCGGTCGAAACCCGCTGGTGGTTTGATTTTCTCAAAGGGCTTTCGACCGGTCACCCATTGATCGAAGGCCGCAAAATGACGTTGGTCGTCACGACGGATGATTTGCGCTTGTGGACTCGCCAGGCGCGGCAAGTCGCGTTGATCAAAGACAAAACGCTCATTCCGTTTCCCGATCCAAACACGCTGCGCCAGTTCGAGCATCCGCTCGTGCGCGAGTTGAAAGGAGGCGCCGATGCGGCTGCTTGAACTCGCCAGGCAAACGGCATTGTGCTGGCGCATGAAAGAAATGAACTGTGCGAGCCAGAACATCTCTCCGGTACAGATGACAATTTAACTGCCATGGCCGTCCAGGATCTCACACCGCAATTGCGCACGCGCCTCAGCCGCGTCGAGCGTGCCGTTGGCTGGTTTGTCTTGATTGCCACGCTCCTGTTGGTGGCGGGATTTGCCTATTACCTTTATCACACGGCCAAACGCAAAGGATGGTTTCTCACCAAAGTGCGTTACTTCACCATGGTGGACACCGCCGCCGGCTTGAAAGTGGGCCAGCCCGTTCGGCTCATGGGATTTGATATTGGCGAAATCACTCGGATCGATGCTCAGCCTCCCGAAGATCAGTATTACAATGTCTATGTCGAGTTCTCCGTAAAATCGCCCTATTACGGTTATCTCTGGACCAAAGGTTCGAAGGCCAAAGTCGCTCCCGCAGATTTTCTCGGATCGCGCATCATCGAAGTGACCAAAGGCACCAATGGAGTGCCGAGCTATTTGTTTTTTGAGGAGCTCACGCCGTCGCAGGCGCTCTTGCGTCCCGACATGAAAGGCAAAGTGTTCCTCGATGAAATCCTCCGGCCAGGCACCACCAATCTCCTCGTCAATCCGCTCGATTGGGTGACGCCACCGGCTCTGGAATCTTTGGTCCGCGCCGGCATCGAGAAAATTCGCGTCGCCGATAAAGCCGTGAAAAGCCGCGAGTCGGGCAAACCGACGGTTTGGGATGATAAACTGGGCAAATACATCGACGTGATGGAAGAAACACCGCCCTACTTTCTCGTTTCGGCGGAGAGCGCCGCGGTCACCGAACGGCTCGAAGAAGTAGCCGATATGGTGCAGGAAGCATTGCCTAAATTCCTCACGCTGACCAACCAGTTGACGCAGGCCCTCACCAATGCGGTTTACCTCACGGGCAATGCCAACGATCTCCTCATCAAAACGCAGCCCATCATCAGTAACGTGGCCCAAATCACCGCCCTGCTCACCAATCAACATGGATCGCTCGGCGATTGGTTGATCCCCACCAACCTTCACACGCAATTGCAGCAAACCGTCACCACCGCCAATTCCGCGCTCACCCGCGCCGATTCCTTGTTGCACACCGTGGACACGAACATGTTGACGCTCATTTCCAATATCAATCTCACGCTGGAAAATCTGGCGAACATTACAAGCAACCTGAACACGCAGGTGCAAACCAACGATCAGATCCTCAGCCAGATCTCGCGCGCGGTCACCAACGCAGATCATCTTCTCCAAGGGCTGAAACGTCATTGGCTGCTGCGTTCCGCTTTCAAGGAAAAGCCCACCAATGCGCCTCCACGCCGAACGCCGCCGAAAGCCGGCAAACAACACTAATCCGGCGGCGAACCGCTCCTGCGCTCATGAAAATCGCTCGCATCTCGGTATGGCTCTCGTCGCTCCTGTTCGCCTCGTTTGGCCTGGCGTTTTTCTTCTGGCCAACGCGCATGGCCGGACTCGTCGAAATCCAACTCCCCGGCGCCACCGCCACCAACGATTTCCGCGCAACCTACGGCGGCTGGGAAATTGGCCTCGCCCTTTTCTTCGCGTGCTGCGCCCGGCACGACCAATGGCTCAAGCCCGCCCTGCTCGCGCAGGTTTGCAGCCTCGCAGGATTTGCGCTCACTCGCGCGGCCGGCTGCTTCCTCGATGGCCAACCCAAGCCGATTATTTTTGCGCTCATGCTGGCGGAATTGAGTGGCTGCGCTTTGGGGATTTGGGCCTGGCGCCGTTTGAATGCAGATCAGAACGCCGCACTCGCCCATACCATCGCAACCGCGAAAGTGTCCCCAAAAAATGAAGTGGCTCGACGTTGAATTGAAGCGCAAGATCGCGCCCATATCCTATGCGCATTCAAATGGCCATGGCCCATGAGTCGAAAGCTCCACGCAAATCACTCGCGCTCCCCATCGCAATTGCCATTCGTGCAACTCGCCTCCTCGCCACGGCCATCGCACTCCTCATCCTCGGCGCGCCCGCGAACGTCAACGCAGCGCAAGGACAGGTCACCCATTCGTTCCTGGCCACCGGCGCGGAGACTTTCATCCGTTCAGGATCGGGCGAAATCATCTGGAAATATCCGCACAGCACGCGCGACGGCTGGGTGCTGCCGAACGGAAATATTCTGCTCACGCTTTCCAAGAGCTCCCAGCATCCCGGCGGCGCCGTTGTGGAAGTGACGCGAAGCGGCGAGATCGTGTTTGAATTCAAAGGAACCCAGGACGAAATCAACACCGCCCAACGCATCGATCAAGGACGCACCATGCTCACCGAAGCCGGACCAAAACCGCGGCTGCTCGAAGTGGATGCTCACGGGAAGGTCGCGCTCGAATTTCCGATCAGTTGTCAGAAAACCAATTTTCACATGCAAAGCCGCATGGCGCGCAAACTGGCCAATGGAAATTACCTGATCCCGCAGTTGCTCGATAAAGTGGTGCGCGAATACACGCCCCGTGGAGAGATCGTTTGGGAAGTGGCCACACCGCATTGGCCCTTCACAGCCATCCGATTGCCCAATGGCCACACGCTCATCAACTGCACCTATGGCAACGTCACGCTCGAAGTGAACGCAAAAGGTCAAACCGTCTGGCTGCTGACCAACGACGATTTGCCAGGCAAACTGATCAAGGACGCATGCGGCGGCCAGCGCCTGCCGAACGGCAATACCGTGATCACGAGTTATGGCATCGGCGCCAACCGCACCAAGTTGCTCGAAGTCACTCCCGACCGAAAGCTGGTCTGGAGTTACACGGATGAACGCCCTCATGGCATTCATCATTTTCAAATCCTCGATTCGAATGGAACGCCGCTCGAAGGAACGCCGTTGCGATGATTGTCCGGGCGCGCCGTTGCCGCTCCATTTCAGCGATGGGCGCGAGTCGCGCAGCATTCGCGCGGCGAACTTTTCCTGTTCAGAATTATCTGCGAAGATGGCGGACTGAGATTGCGTGAAACGTCTTGCTTCCAACACCGGTGTTGTTTGGCTGACCAGCCTGGTCTGCCCGATCAGCTTGATCGCCGCGCTGATGCTGACAGCTCGCGCCGCCGAGCCCAATCCCGAGGGGGTCGAGTTCTTCGAGAAAAAAATCCGGCCCGTGCTAGTGGACCGCTGCTACAAATGTCACAGCGCCCAAAGCGAAAAACTCAAAGCCGGACTTCACCTCGATTCGCGCGAGGGCATGCTGAAAGGCGGCGATACCGGACCGGCCATTGTTCCCGGAACCCCGGACAAAAGCCTGCTCATTGAAGCCCTCGGTTACGCAAATCCCGATTTGCAGATGCCGCCCAAGGGGAAACTGCCCGACGATCAAATTGCCGATTTCACGCGCTGGATTCAGATGGGCGCGCCCTGGCCCAAAGAATCCGCTGGCAAATCCACCGCCAAACCGGCCGAATTGGATATTGCGCGCCGCAAGGCCGAACATTGGGCCTGGAAACCGGTCGTTCAACCGCGCGTGCCGCAAGTCTCAAATCCGGCGTGGCCCGCCACACCCATCGATTATTTTCTCCTGGCCAAACTCGATGCGGCCGGACTGAAACCCGCGCCTCCCGCGGATCGGCCCGCCTGGTTGCGCCGCGTGTATTTCGATCTCGTCGGACTGCCACCTTCGCCAATGGAGGTCGAAAGATTTATCGCCGACTCCTCCAGTGAAGCGGCTGCACAAGCGGTCGATCACCTGCTCGCTTCGCCGGCCTTTGGCGAACGTTGGGGAAGGCATTGGCTCGATTTGATGCGCTACGCAGAAACGCTCGGCCACGAGTTCGATTACCCGCTGCCGAACGCCTGGCAATATCGCGATTACGTCATCCGCGCGTTCAATGCCGGCCTGCCTTACGACCAGTTTGTGCTCGAACAAATTGCCGGCGATCTGCTCCCCAAACCGCGCTGGCATCCTACCGAGCGCTTCAATGAATCGCTCATCGGCCCCGCGTTCTTCTGGCTCACCCAGCAAACACATTCACCCGTCGATGTCCGCATGCACCAGGCGGAAGTGATCGATAACCAGATCGATGTGCTCTCGAAAACTTTTCTCGGGCTGACCGTAGCCTGCGCGCGATGTCACGATCACAAATTCGACGCCATCTCGACACGCGATTTCTATTCGCTTTACGGCATGATCAGCAGTTCGCGCTATGCCCAGCGCATGCTCGATCAGGAAACGCGCCGCGCGTCCATCCGGGATTTGCGCGCTTTGAAAAAGGAGATCGTGAAATCGCTTGGACACGTCTGGAATGCGGAAGCGCGCTCGATCGAAAAGTATTTGCTCGTCGCGCACCGTGTCCTTCAGCAATCCCCCGATGCCAGCGCGGAGGCGCTAAAGCAAGCCATCGAGCAAATGGCTGCTGAACAAAAACTGGCGCCGGAACGCCTCACGCATTGGGTGTCGGCGCTGAAAGACAAAGGCGCCTCGAATCCGGCGCATCCTCTGGCGCTCTGGCATCACCTCGCGCAAACCGCTTCCACAAACGGCCCCATCGAAACTGCCTGGCACACGTTTTTCCAATCCCGTCCCACCGATCCCGCAACGCCTGCCGGGAAGGAGTCGCTGGTGTTTTTCGACGCGCACGAATCCGCGTCGGAATTCTGGTTCAATGACGGCGAAGCATTTCATCTCGCCGCCGCCGGGGATGTGATCGTGGGCGA
>JBFMDG010000588.1:0-4987 GCA_040754135.1 Verrucomicrobiota bacterium | reverse complement strand
GGGCGATCGTCACAGTCATGGATTTCAACACCGTCCGCGTTCAAGTGGCGGTCCCTGAATCCGAGTCGCCCTTGGTGGTCAAAGGCCAGCCGGTGCAGATCCAAGTCGAAGGGTTGCCTGGCCGGGTGTTTCAAGGACAGGTAACCCGTTTCGCTTACGCGTTGGATGAGGCGACGAAAACGATGCTTGCGGAAGCGGAATTGCCGAATCCAAAACTCGAATTGCGCCCCGGCATGTATGCGAGCGTCAAAATCGGGATCGAACGCAAAACCGGCGCGTTGCTTCTGCCCTCCGATGCCGTGTTCATGGAAAAAGCCGGCGCGTCCGTTTTCACCTCGGCCAATGGCAAAGCGAAAAAGGTCACGGTCAAAATCGGTTTTCAGGACGGGACAAATATCGAAATCGTCAGCGGGATCACGCCTGAAACTTCCGTTCTGCTCGTCGGCAAACGTCCCATTCAAGACGGCCAGTCGGTGACGGTCGTGGAGGCGAAATGAAATTCCACGTGCCTTCTGTTTTGCGCGGGCGTTTGGCATGGCTTTGCCTCTTTGCCATGACGCTGCTCTTTTCCGCAGACGTCGCGCGAGCGGCGACCAACGAAACCGAAACCATCGATCTGGCGACGGCGTTGAAGCTGGCCGGCGCGCAAAACATTGATGTCGCCATCGCACGGGAAAAACTGGCTGAGGCCAAAGCGAATTACGAAAGCACCTTGTGGCAGTTCTTCCCGTGGATTTCGCCCGGATTCGCCTATCGGGCGCATGAAGGCCGCATCCAGAATGTCGAAGGGCGAATCATCGATGTGCATCGCGATTCGTATGCGCTCGGGCCGACGGTGATTGCGCAACTCGAATTGGGGGAAGCGCTCTACAAAAAACTCGCCGCGCAACAACTCGCCACAGCGGCCACGCACGCCTTCGAAGCCCAACGGCAGGAGGCGCTGAATGCGGCGGCGCTGGCCTATTTTGATTTGGCTCGTGCGGGGGCGGCGACGGAGGTGGCGCGCGCCTCGATCCGCATTGCCGACGAGTACTCGAGGCAAGTCGATCTGGCTGTGGAAACTGGAATCGCTTTCAAAGGAGACGCGTTGCGAACCCGCACGCAGTTGGAACGCAATCAACTCGCCTTTCGGCAGGCGCAGGAACAACAGCGCGTGGCCGCGGCGCGTCTCGCGCAAATTTTGCGGATCCCTTCGACAACGAATCTGACCGCCAAAGCTGATGAATTCGTTCCGTTGATTTTGATTTCGACCGGCGCATCGCTCGACGCGCTGGTGCAGCGCGCACTGGCCGCGCGCCCGGAATTGAGGCAGTCGGGCGCGGTAATCAGCGCCGCCACCAAAGCCAGCGAAGGCGCTCGATACGCGCCGCTCGTTCCGGCCATTGGCGCGCAGGCTTTCGTCGGTGGATTGGCCGGCGGCAATGAAACAAGTGATCGCGGTCTGGGGGAATCGCAGGATTATCAGGTGTTGCTCGGTTGGAGAATTGGCCCGGGCGGGTTGTTTGACCGCAGCCGAATCCGCGCCGCCGACGCCCGCCTGCGCTCCGCCCAGCTTTCAGGCGACAAGCTCGCCGATGAAATCGTGCGGCAGGTTGTGGACAGTTACACGCGAGTGCACTCGGCCACCGATCAATTGGCGATTGTGCAGCGCGGACTCGCCGCCGCTGAGGAAACTTTTCGTCTCGCACGCGAACGCAAGGAATTTGGTGTGGGCATCGTCCTCGAAACGATTCAGGCGGAACAGGAATTGACGCGCTTACGCCAGGATTACGTGGCCACGGTCAGCGATTTCAACAAAGCGCAATTTCAATTGTTGAAGGCCATCGGAGAGGCCTTCGGCCCCGAGTTGCGCAATGGCGCGCCCAATCTCGACAGCCCAGCCAGGGAGCAATCGAAGCCTCGGCAATGAGTTCGCAATTCATGACCGAAGCATTTCCGGCTTCGGCCATGTCGAGCCCACGCATCGGAACGAATTCCGCGGAATCATTGTCAGCCAGCAGAGCCGTGTTACCCCTGTCTTACCAGCTTACGCGCAGGCCAGTTGTCCAACCCCAACCTTGATACTCGCCGCCGTCCGCAGCCTGATCGCGCATTTCGGCATAATCGACTCCAGTCTGGATCTTCAGTTTGTGTTTGAAGAAGTAGTAGTTCAATCCGAGATACACTTCGCTGTATTGATCGCCGCGGCCTGAGACCACTTCGCTTTCATAACGGGCGAGGCGAACGCCATTATTGTCCTCGCTTTGAATGAACTGATACCTGGCCACCGCCTGGAGCTGCGGCGTGATGTTGTAATAAGGCATGATCATCGCGCCCCAGAGATCGCTCTGACCAAGGTAGCCGGTGCCGACGGTGACATCGGTGCGCACGCCCCATTTACCGGTGTCGAGGTTGAAGTTGATCGAGCCGATATTTTGCAGGCTGCGCGTGAACGTGTTGTTTCGGTCGGGTTCGTTGTAAACGTAATTGGCAGTGAGCACGGCTTGTTTGACGCCGAGATTTTTGCCCAAGTCGTAACCGAGTGTGCCGAGGAAAAACACGCCGCCATCGAATTCGCCGAATTCCTTGTTGGCGCTGCCGGAGGAAAAAATGCCGGCATTGTAAACCCAGGAGTCCACTTCACCGGAGAAGGTCACGCCGGGGATATATTCCTGGGGAAACCAGAGATTGTTCGACTCGTTACTCCGGTCGATCGCGAGCAGTTCTTTCGAGGAGGTCTGGCCATCCATGGTGAACTCGGCGCTTTGTTTCCCGACCTTCACCGTCAAACTGTCGCTCCGGCTCCAGGCGAGATTCATATCGGTGAGCCGTTCGTACATCGGGCGAGGCTCCTGCGGATTGAGATCCGCTTCGCCGTGCCACGTAAAATTGTGAAACAACTGCGCTTTCGCCCCCATGCGGAAGCGGCGGATGTTCCACTCCTCGTGATCGCCTTGATCGGCGTGCACCAAAGCGTAATCGAGTTGAAAGCGGCCCGTGAAACTGAATCGTTGGATGATCGGATTGTCCTTGTTCTTGTACCAATCGGCGTAGCTCCAGATTTGTTCGTAAACGGAAGGTTCCGAAGCGGCTTGGGATGAATTGGCTGTGCCAGCGGTTTGAGCCCGGCCCTGCGGGAGGATTGCGGGAACACCAAGAGCCAGCGATGCCAGAAGGAGTCGATTACGTTTCATATCATATGGTCAGTTTTTCGTACTGTGAACGGCCAGCCTTGTAGCGCCGCCATGTTACGATGCCAGCGCAAAATTGTGACAAATCGGAAACAATCCTCCTTCCAATGGTCACTTGTCCTCCACATTTCCGCATCGAAACTCGCCTGAACACTCGAACAATTCCAGTGCGCGACGCCGCTCAACCGTTCGGGCAAACGGCGTCCATCGACGATGGACCTGCCCGTTATTCCGCCTCAAAAAAACCAGGCAATGGCAAACAATTCGAACAGTGATTCGGGCTTGAAATCGTTACGGAAACGTAACTTTTCTGCCCCGGTTCCGTAACAACCAGCCCCTACCGTTTTCGGCTATGACGCGCAATGCCCGCGCTCGAATCCGACCGCCACTCATAACGGGGATCGATCCGGAGCGGCCTGTGCGCTTGGAATAATCCAATGCACCATCACGATCAGGGATTAACCGAATTGAAAGACAAGCTCGTCAGCATGGCCGGGCACGCCGAAACCGCGGTGCATCGGGCCATCCAGGCGTTTGTCGAACGCAACGACGCGCTCGCCGTTCGCACGCGACAGGATGATGCCATTCTCGACCGGCTCGAAATGGAGATCGACGATCTGGCGATTCAACTGCTGGCCAAGGCTCCGTTGGCCAGCGATCTCCGGTTAATCACCATCGCCATGAAAATCAGCCGCGACCTTGAACGGGTCGGCGATGAAGGAACCACGATTGCGCGGCGCGCCATCGAATTGAATCAGGAACCGCCGCTCAAGCCGTATATCGATCTGCCGCACATGGCCCAGATCGCACTCGATATGTTGCGGGAAGCGCTGGATGCGTTTGTCGCGCGCGATCCCTCCCGGGCCCGCCGCGTCATTCCGCGCGACAAACAAGTGGACGCGCTCAACAAGCAACTGCACCGCGAACTGGCCAGTTACATGGTGGAAACTCCGGCCACCATCACGCGGTGCCTCAATCTCATGGTGATTTCGAAAAGCCTGGAACGAATCGCCGATCACGCGACGAACATCGCTGAAGAAGTGGTCTATCTCTACGAAGGCCGCGATATTCGCCACACCGGCAAACAAGGAGCCCTGTCATGAAACCAGGCATCCCCCGGCAAAAAATCCTGGTGGTGGACGACGAGCCCGATGTCGTCGATCTCCTGCGCGTGAATCTCGAAGGCGCCGGGTTCGAAGTCCTGGAAGCGGCCGATGGCAGCACGGCTTTGCGCAAAGCGCAGGACAAGCTGCCGAACTTGATCATTCTCGATTTGATGCTGCCGGTGCGCGACGGATTTGAAATCTGCAAAGAACTGCGTGCGCATCCCGATACCCGATCCATTCCCGTGCTCATGCTCACGGCCAAGGCATCGGAAATCGACCGCGTTCTCGGGTTTGAGTTCGGGGCCGATGATTACGTGACGAAACCCTTCAGCCCCCGCGAATTGATCTTGCGCGTCAAAGCGCTGCTGCGCCGCAGCGAAGGACCAGTCGAGCCCGCGGAACGCATTCAAATTGGCATTCTGACGATTGACGTGGCCCGGCATCTCGTGCTTGTCCGCAATCAGCCGGTCGAATTGACCGCGAAAGAATTCCGATTGCTCACCTTATTGGCGCAGCGACGCGGCCGCGTCTTCTCGCGCGATGCGCTCCTCCACCAGGCGTGGGATTACGACGCGAGCGTGGACACGCGCACGGTCGATACGCATATTCGCCGATTGCGCGAAAAGCTCGGGGCGGCGGCGGAGTACATCGACACGGTGCGGGGGACCGGTTATCGCTGCATCGAGTTCTGAACTGGCCGTCGCTTAAAAG
>JBFMDG010000587.1:0-5009 GCA_040754135.1 Verrucomicrobiota bacterium | reverse complement strand
GGCCACAACGGCTGGCGCTTTCGCGCTCCTGAATTTCGGGGGCATGCCCGGCCTTGCTCAGCTCGGCTCGTTAGTCGCCATCGGCGTGCTGCTCAGCGCATTGGTCATGCACCAGCTTTTTTTGCCAGCCGTGCTTTCGATCCGGCAGCATGCGCCCAGGCGGAATTCCACACGCGCCGGTTTCTGGATCCGGCATTGGCAACGGCCCACGACAGGCTGGGCCGCGACGGTGTTGCTCCTGATTCTGCTGGCCCTTCTTCTCATTCCTGGATTTCCAGGGATGGATGCGACGCCGCATGCTTTGCGGCCACGAGACAGCGCCGCCTACGCGACACTCGAAATCATCAAGAAAGAGATGGGACAAGCGGAAGAACCGATTTGGGTTTTGGTGACAGGCCATGCCTTTGAACCGGTTCGACGGACGTTTGCGCGGCTTGAGGAGGGCTTGCGGCTCCGGGTCGCGCAAGGAGACCTGACTTTGCCGACCTCGATGTTGCCTCACGTGGAGCATCAGCGCGCGAATGTTTCGAGCGCCGAGTTTCTGGTGCGGCAACGGCCTTATTTGATCGAGCGTGCCATGGCGCAAGGCTTCAGGCCCGAAGCGCTCCGCCTCACCGAAGTGATGCTGAATTTTTGGGAACGGGCCGCCAACGCCGATTCCGTTGCGCTTCCCACCAATCGGATTTCGCGATGGATTCTCGACAAGTTTCTCGCTGTCACCCCGCAGCAGGTGGTTGGGGCTGGGTTGCTTTATCCACCAACGGCCGATGCGGAGGGGAATCGATCAAGTGCAGCGCTGGCGGAATCGAACCTTTCCCTGGCGCGGGACGATTTCGGAACCAAAACGTTTTTTGCAGGGTGGGATTTGCTCGGGGAAGCTCTGCTCGGAGTGGCCAAAGGCGATGCCGTTCGCGTGGCCCTGCCCATTGGAACCTTAATCGTCGTGGCGCTGAGCCTGGCGTTTCGTGGCGCGCGCGAAGTTTTGCTCAGCGCCACCGCCATCGGAGTGAGCGCGCTTGGGCTTCTCGCCACCATGAAACTGGCAGGCTGGTCGTGGAATTTGATGAACCTGATGGCGCTGCCGCTTTTGCTCGGCGCAGGAGTCGATTACAGCATCCACATGCAACTCGGTTTGCGGCGGCATCGCGGCGACTTTATCGAAACGTGGCGGAGTGTCGGGCGCGCGTTGTTTCTTTGCTCCGCATCAACGGCTGCCGGCTTCGGATCTTTGGCCTGGTCGGGGAATTCCGGTTTGGCCAGCCTTGGTCAAATCTGCGCCACGGGCATTGGCTGGGCATTTTTCGTTTCGACATTCCTTTTGCCAATCTGGTGGCAGCGCTGCCATCGGCAAAAAATTCAGGAAAATGAAAACGACGGAATCGCACAAGCCCCGCGTGGAAGCGGCAGCAATTCCAATGCGGATCCAAGCGGTCCCTCGGGGCTCTATCGCGCCGATTTGTGGCGCGGTGGACTGTTTCTCGCGCGGCGTCTGCCCGACTCTTTCGCGCGCCACGCCCTCTTCCAAGCGGCTGATGCCTATGCGTTCCTCAATGCCACGCGTCGTGAAATCGTGATGCGTAATTTGTTGCCGGCCTTGAATTCCGATCGCGTCGCCGCCGAAAAAATTGCGCGGCAGCTCTTCCGCAATTTTGCCGGAAAGCTTCTCGATTTGTGGCGTTACGAAAGCGGAATGCCCATCGACCATTTGTTCTCTGAAACGCGCGATTGGGAACGGTATGAGGCCGCCGCCGCCCAAGGTCGCGGCGTTCTTCTGCTCACCCCGCACCTTGGCAATTGGGAGTTCGGCGGACCGCTGCTCGTGCAGCGCGGCGTCAAATTAAAAGTCATTACGCTGGTGGAACCGGATGCCAAACTGACCTCGCTCCGCCAGGCAGCGCGCCAGCGCTGGGGCATCGAAACCTTTGTCATCGGTCAGAATCCATTCGCGTTTGTCGAAGTCATTCGTGCGCTCGAGGCGGGGGCCACGATTGCGCTCCTGATGGATCGCCCGCCTGTGGCCAGCGCGGTAACGGTGACCTTGTTTGGCCGGCCTTTTTTGGCGTCGGTAGCCGCAGCGGAATTGGCGCGAGCTTCCGGCTGTGCGCTGCTGCCGGTCTATCTTCCGCGACTCGAACACGGCTACAGCGCGCGCATGTTGCCGGAAATCGTTTATGATCGAAAAGCGTTAGGGGACCGCAAAGGCCGGATCGAACTGACGCAACAAATCATGGCTGTTTTCGAGCCGGTGATTTCAGCGTATCTTTCGCAATGGTACCATTTCGTTCCCATCTGGCCGGAATCGGAAGTGCGATCGTCAACCACATCGTCCTCGTGAAATCTATTTTACGAAAATTGATTCTTCGCACCCTCAGCGCCAGTTCGCCCGTCCCGTTCCGCGCTCCCGCTGCCCCAATCAACCCCCATGCAACCCGTTTAACTCATGTAACCCATGTAACGCTTTTAACTTTTTTAGCTCTTTCAATCCTATTCTGCTTTTCGCCGGCCACCATGAGCGCCCCCTCGCCCGAACAGGAGCGGCTCGTTCAACGCTGGCTCGACGCGCAGACCAATGTCAAAACCTGGTCGGCTGATTTCGTGCAAACCCGCACCTTGAAAGCGCTCACGCAACCGCTCGTTTCAACCGGCCGCGTCTGGTTCGCCGCCCCGAATCAGTTTCGCTGGGAACTCGGCGACCCGGCCCAGACCATCGCCTTGCGGCTATCCGAACAGATGCTGGTGATTTATCCACTGCTCAAACGCGTGGAAAAATATCCGATGAACTCCGGCGCAAAAGGGCCTTGGCGCGACGCGCTCGCCTTGCTCGAAGCCGGGTTCCCGCGGGACCGGCAGGAACTCGACCGCCAATTCAGAATCACGTCGGCCACTCCATCCCAAACGAACCAATCGCTCGAACTCACTTTGCAACCGAGAACTTCGGGCGCGCGCCGCATGATGCCCCAAATCAAAATCGCTTTCTCGACCAACGATTGGATGCTGGTCGCGACCGAACTGCACTTCGCCGATGGTTCTGTGTTGCGCAACGACTTCACGAATGCAAAACGCAATTTCTCGATCGATGAAAAAATGTTTCAGCCTGATCTTGGGCCCGAATATCGTTGGATTGAGCCGCTGGCGGCAACCGCCAAACCGCGGCGCAAATGAGCATGCCATTCGATGAAGCACTGCAGCATCTGCCGCACGGGCCGGAGTTCCGGTTCCTTGACCGCCTCGTGAACCTCGATCCCGGTCGCGCCGGTGAAGCGGAATACACCGTGCGCGGGGATGAACCTTTCTTGCGCGGCCATTTCCCCGGCCAACCGCTCTGGCCTGGCGTGTTGTTGATTGAAGCCGCAGCACAACTCGCCGGTGTCGTGGCTCAATGCGATCCAAAAGTTCCGCCGCTGAGCGACCTGAGACTCACCGCGATTCGTCAGGCAAAAATTTTCGGCACAGCCAGTCCTGGGGATACATTGAAACTCTCCGCCCAAATTGTCGGCCGTTTGCAACGATTGATCCAGGCCGACGTTGCCGCGACGGTGAACGATCGGCTGGTGCTTCAGGCACAGGTCACTCTTTCTGGAGCGGACTGATGATTTACGCCGGCAGATGCCAAAGCGCGAAAAGGATCAACGAACCTCAATAGAGCGTGAGGAAACGGCGATCGCTCAAAAGGAGGGTGCTGAAAAAATCTGCGACGATCAGAAGCGCCAGCACCCAAAGCATTCGCTTGTGCGGTCGAACGATTTCCCACCACATCCGGGCGCCCATCGCGGCAGCGGCGAAAGGACTCAAATACGCCAGAGCCAGACCATACGGCCGCGCTTTGATCAAATCCGGGGAGTACGATCCGCTCGAAAGCCCCCAGGCGCGCATGACTTCCATCACCACTTCCTTGCGAAAGAATTTGGCCAGCCATAATTTCGGAATTTGAACCAGGGCCAAGACTGGCAACTCGCCAATCCAAACGGAATCCACCAGGGGCAGCGTGACGAGGCTGATAACAAAATAACAAAGCAAAATCCGAAGAACGATCACGACGGCCAGTTCTCGCCCGCGTCTGGGCGTGAGCTGAATGGAATTAGTAGCGTCGCGGTTCACAAGACTGTTTTAGCTCACGCCGCGTTCCCGTGGCATTCCGAATTTTGGAGTGCGCTGGCAGAACGAAGTGGCGACAGCGCTTTGGCCGCGCCGGCGCGCGGTGGGTTGTGCGACGCGCATGGAGATGACCAAAGCGGTGTCGCGCTAACGCTTTGCCACCGCAGTCCATGAGGCGTGGGCTGTGCGGCTGACACTGTGGATAAAGGCCCATTTGGAGTGCGCTGGCAGAACGAAGTGGCGACAGCGCTTTGGCCACGCCGGCGCGCGGTGGGTTGTGCGACGCGCATGGAAATGGCCAAAGCGGTGTCGCGCTGACGCTTTGCCACCGCAGTCCAAAAATGTTGGGCGGCGGAGCGATGGTGGCGCTGTGGAGCGCGCCTTATGGAGTGCGCTGGCAGAACGAAGTGGCGACAGCGCTTTGGCCGCGCCGGCGTGCGTAGGCTGTCCGGCGCGCATGGAAATGGCCAAAGCGGTGTCGCGCTAACGCTTTGCCACCGCAGTCCATGAGGCGTGCGCTGTGCGGCTGACACTGTGGATAAAGGCCCATTTGGAGTGCGCTGGCAGAACGAAGTGGCGACAGCGCTTTGGCCGCGCCGGCGCGTGTGGGTTGTCCGGCGCGCATGGAGATGACCAAAGCGGTGTCGCGCTAACGCTTTGCCACCGCAGTCCAAAAATGTTGGGCGGCGGAGCGATGGTGGCGCTGTGGAGCGCGCCTTATGGAGTGCGCTGGCAGAACGAAGTGGCGACAGCGCTTTGGCCACGCCGGCTTGCGTAGGCTGTCCGGCGCGCATGGAAATGACCAAAGCGGTGTCGCGCTAACGCTTTGCCACCGCAGTCCATGAGGCGTGCGCTGTGCGGCTGACAATGTGGATAAAGGCCCATTTGGAGTGCGCTGGCAGAACGAAGTGGCG
>JBFMDG010000586.1:0-5011 GCA_040754135.1 Verrucomicrobiota bacterium | reverse complement strand
GCCCAGCGAATCCAGGTGCTCGGTGAATTTCTTCACGGTGCGCGCGGCGAGTTGCTCGATGTCCGCCTCGGGGTTGGAATCCGCCAGTTTTTGCAGGATGGGAAAGGCCACTTTGTAACCCTGGCCGAGACGGCGCTGGACCAATTCGCGGACCTTGGCGACGAGCGCGTCGATCATGACACTATCTACAGGATCAGGTTCCAACGGAACAATGCGCTGCACGCGATAGGGCTTGTAGCGCACGGTCCCGGTCAGTTCCACGCGCGCAAGGCCTTGCAGAATGAGGTGGGACGTGCCGTCCGGATGGCAGACCGAGGCGCGAATGAGCCCGATGCCCGCCACGGCGCAGGGTGTTTCGCGCTGGCAACCCGGGCGTTGCATCGCCACCAGAAACATGCGGTGCGTCTCCAGCGCGTCCGCCAGCATCTTCCGGTAACGCGGCTCGAAGATGTAGAGCGGCAGCATGGCTTGCGGGAACAGGATCGCGTTCGGCAGAACCATGACTGGCGCCTCGGAAGGTATGTCCATGAATAAAACTGTAAATCAGGTCGTCACTAATTCAAGGACAGCTTGCATTGTCCCCATAAGATTTGAACACTCATCCCGCCGTTGGAGTCGTATCTTCGACGCAATCCGGATGCAAACTTGCCAAACAACCTGTCTCAAAGCAGAGTAAATTTATGAAGCCGAAAACAGCGATTCTTCTCCTGGGTATTGTGTGTGTCGTTCTCGGAATCGTATTAATCCAAACCAAGAAGAAGGCCTCCGACCAGCACAAGGAGGACACGGCCAAGCTCGAGGCCGAGTCCAACAAGGTCATTGAAACCAAGAAAAAACTGACCGAACAGGAAGAGGTCAACAAATCCCTGGAAACGGACATTTCCAAGAAGACGACAGAGATTCAGTCGCTGTCAAACAACCTTTCCCGCACGTCCTCGGATTTGTCGCGCACGTCCTCGGAACTGGTGGCCACCACGGCCAAGCTCAAGCAAACCGAGGCCGAAGCTGAAGCCGCCGCCAAGGCTGCCGCGGAAAAGCTCGCCGCGGCCCAGCGCGAGGCGCAGGAAGCCATCGCCAAGCGCGATGCGCAGATCGCCCAGTTGCAAAACAACCAGGACCGGCTCACGCAGAAGATGGATTCGTTGAACGTCAACATCGCCTCGCTGGAAAAGAACATCACCGAGACGCAACGCAAGCTCGCCGCCTCGGAGGGCGACCGCGAATTCCTCATCAAGGAACTGAAACGCCTCCAAACCGAAAAGGCCGAACTTGAGCGGCAGATGCACGACCTGGCGTTCCTGCGCGAACAGGTGCGCGAGCTCAAGTCCGAGTTGTCCATCGCCCGCCGCCTGGAATGGATCCGCCGCGGCATCTTTGGCGCGGGCGAAATCAAGAAGGGCGGACAGATCATGCAGGAAGGATTTGCCAAGGCGGCCCCTGGTTCCGGCAAGTACAATCTGGAAGTCGAGGTGTCCTCCGATGGCTCCGTGAAGGTCGTGTCACCCGGCGCCACCAACGCCCCGCCCAAGGCGCCCTCGCCCAAATGACGCCGTCGTTGGCTGATTCCTTTGGCCGCGTGATGCGCGACCTGCGCGTCAGCGTGACCGATCGCTGCAATTTCCGCTGCCTCTATTGCCTGCCGGAAACGGAGGAGGCCGCCAATTTCTACCGCACCAAGTTCGACGCGGCGCGCAATCCGAACCCCGCCGCGCCCATCGCGCTGAACTGGAAACCCAAGGCGCAAATCCTCACGTTCGAGGAAATCGAGCGCGTGGTGCGCGTCCTCGTGGCCGCCGGCATCCGCAAGGTGCGCCTCACCGGCGGCGAACCGCTCCTGCGCAAGGGCATCGAATCGTTGACCGCCAGAATCTCCGCCATTCCCGGCATCGAAGACCTGGCGATGACGACCAACGGTTTCCTGTTCCCCAAGCTCGCTCCCGCACTCAAGGCGGCCGGCTTGCAACGCGTCAGTTTCAGCCTCGATTCCCTGGATCGCGCGAACTTCCAGAAAATGACGGGCCGCGACGGCCTGCCGGGAGTAATTGAAGGAATCCGCCTCGCCAAAGAACTGGGCATGACGCCGGTCAAAGTGAATGCCGTGATGATCCGCGGCATCAACGACCACGAGATCGAAGCGCTGGGCGAATTCGCGCGCGCGAATGGCTTGAGTTTTCGGTTCATCGAATTCATGCCGCTGGATTCGGGGCGCGCGTGGTTGAAGGAATTGGTTGTGCCCGGTCGCGAAATCCTCGCGCGCCTGCAAGCGCGATTCGAGTTGCGCCCGGTCGTTTCCACCAATGCCTCGGAAACCGCACGTCGCTGGTCCTTCGCCGATGGCAGCGGCGAAATCGGCCTCATCGCGCCGGTTAGCGAACCGTTCTGCGGCCATTGCAATCGCATCCGCCTGACCGCCGACGGGAAAATCCGCACCTGCCTGTTCAGCCTGACCGAACATGATTTGAAGCCGCTGCTGCGCAACGGCGCCAGCGATGAAGATTTGCTGGAAGAATTACGCGGCATCGTCTGGCAAAAGGAAGAACGCCATCACATCGGCGAGCCGGACTTCGTCCAACCCGAGCGCAGCATGAGCTGCATCGGCGGCTAACTGGCTCCCGGTTTGGAGTCCCGGCTTCTGCCGGCGGGACGTCGCCCTCCAGAACGTGGGAACTCCAAGCAACAAACTACGCCGCATCCGTGCGCGACAACCGATGCCAGCGGAATTGCGCCGGCGAATCTCCAGCTTCATCCAGCAGAATCTCGAAATACCCGCCGTCCTTGAGCAATTCAATCCCTGCCAGCGACCGGCACAAGCGCACCTTGAAGGGACGCCAATGCCTGGCCTGATTCAGCGCCGTCGTGTTCCGCCGCACCGTGCGGCCCAGGAAATGAACCGGCGGAATGCCCGCCAGCGCGCGGCTCTGCCAGTAGATCAATTCCGAATGCAGATGGCCGATGATGGTTTGCTCGATCTGCGGCAGCTTGTCGCGCACCGCTTCCTCGCGCCCCAGAAACGGCAGTGCTGTGGGATCATGGCAGAACAACAACACACGTTGGTTGGATTTCAACGAGGCGAACACCTTCCGGATTTCCGCCAGATGCTCGTCGCGCACGCACCGCCATTCCTCGCGTTCCTCCGGCAGCGTCTCGACCTCAAAGACCGGCAGCGCAATGACCGAAGACGTCACACCAATCAGCACATAATTCCCTGCCTCAATCCTCCAGAACGGACGCAGGCGGAGGTCCTTTTGCGTAACATGCCAGCTCTTCAAATGCATGCCCCCTGCCCCTCCGGCCAGGCTCACCTTGCCAAGTTCGTGGTCGCCAATTGTGGCATGAAACCGTTCGCCAAAACCTGCGCGCAGTTTGCCCAGACATTCCCGCGCACTCTGGCACGACGCCGGGTCGCCGACCCCGATGAACGCCGAGTCGCACGAATAATCGCCGTTGGCAATCACCATGTCCGCCTCCCCTGCCCCGGCGATGAACCGGTCCACCAGATGATTGTGGGAAAACGGATGCCGCAGCCAGATGAAGTGCCGGTACAAACGCACCGCCAGTCGGCGCAATGGCTGCGGAATGGCGTCCACCTCGTAATTCCCGCGCTGCCGCTCGGCGTCGCAGGCATAATGAATGTCGCTGAGTACCAGCAGCCTGCGTGTCATGGCGAAGGGGTTCCGGTTCGTGCGCGCGTCATGCGAATGAAGAGTATGACATTTCCCCGCCGGAAGCATTCGAGAAAAATCACGCTCATGGCTTACGAAACTTTCGCGCACGTGCGACAAAGTTTCGTACGGGTTCGTTTCCCAAACCCCGGCTTGAACCCACCGGCAAGCTGCGGTTAATTACCCGCCGATGCAGTTCATTCGCGACATTCACGCGGCCAAGGCCGCCGCCGGCCAGCCGGTGATTTCGTTCGAGTTCTTTCCGCCGCGGACACCCGAGGGCGACCGCAACCTCCTGGAGAAGACCATCCCCGAGTTGATGAAGCTCAAGCCCGATTACTGCTCCGTCACCTACGGCGCGGGCGGCAGCACGCGGGAGAAGACCTTGATGATTGTGGACCGCATCCAGAAGGAACACGGCCTGACGGCGATGGCGCACCTGACGTGCGTCAACTCGACCCGCGAGCAACTGGCCGACGTCCTGCGCGAAGCCCGCGCGCTCGGCATCAAAAACATCCTCGCGTTGCGCGGCGACCCTCCCGGCGGAACCGGCGAATTTCAGAAGACCGAAGGCGGCTTTGAGTTTTCGTACCAACTGGTGCAATTCGTCCGCGAAACCGGCGGCTTCAGCATCGGTGTCGCCGGCTTTCCCGAGGGCCACATCGCGTGCAAGGAGGGCAAACTCGTGGACTGGGGGCGGCTCAAGCATAAGATCGATTGCGGCGCCGACTTCGTGCTGACGCAATTGTTTTTCAACAACAGTGATTTTTTTGCTTTCCGTGATTACCTGACCAAGGCCGGCGTGAAGGCGCCCATCTGCCCCGGCATCATTCCGATTTTGAGCACTTCGCAGATCAAGAAGTTCACCGCGCTTTGCGGCGCGGACCTGCCGAAACCGCTGGTCAGCCGGTTGGAGGAACTCGGCGACAACGAAGATGCCGTGCGCGAGTTCGGCATCGAGTATGCCGCGCGGCAGTGCGAGGAATTGCTGCGTGAAGGCGTGCCCGGCCTGCACTTTTACACACTGAACAAAGCGCATTCGACGACACAGATCCTGAAGCGGTTGCACCTGGCGTAACACGCGCGCGCCGTTTCGATTCGTTGGAAGTGCTTGCGCGCTCCGCAGGCGCTTATTAGATTTCGCCCGTGGCGTCACCACGTAATCAATCGGATCATGAGGGTGAGTTTTTGGGCCATTTGTCCCCCGGAATCGCCCACGACCTCAAAAGTCTTTTGACGCCCGTATCCACGTTTCTGCAACTGGCGAAGGAAAATCCTGCCGTCACGCCGGCGATGGCCGAGTTGCTGCCGGTGGCGGTGCGCAACCTCGAAACCGTCCAGGCGTACAT
>JBFMDG010000585.1:0-5023 GCA_040754135.1 Verrucomicrobiota bacterium | reverse complement strand
CATCGAACAGTTGCTGCGTCTTGCGGATTTCCGTGCTCCCCTGGGCTGGCTGGGCTTTTTCAATCACGCGACGTTGGGTTCCAACCTGATCGGCCACTTCGCCCGAGGCAAGCCAAAACGCCGGAACTGAGCTGAGGAATTCGTAACTGAACTCGTAAATGGTGTTGCCTTCGGTTTCGCCTGAGAGCGGTTGCGGGGTTTCCTTGGTGAGCCGGCCGCGCGCATCGAATTCCTGAACTGCCTGCAACTTCACCATTGCCTGACTCGGTAAAAGCCCGATCGGTCCGGGAGCGGAACGTCGGACCAGTGCGAATCGGGGATCAATGGGCTGATCGACTGAAAATTGCCCGGCAAGGCTGTCGATTTCTCCACCTGAAATACGCGGCCTGATCCTTCCCATTTCAGGCCGATTTTGCCCTGGCTCGGATTGATCTCGATCAGCTTCGGCTGCGTGGAAAGCACCGACATGTCCGTCGCGATAAACAATCCGTCGAGGCCGAAATCGGCCAGATCTTCCAACGGAGCAAAATCATCGACGAGATCAAGGTTGCGTATCACGATGTAGCCCGCGCTGCTAAGCAGGTCTCCGCCAGTAATCGTGCCGAGTTGCCGGTCGAAAAATCCTTGTTCTGTTGAAAACCAGATTTCGCCATGCGGCCAGATGTAAACGGCGTCGAGGCCAATCTCCTGCGTGTCGCTGGGCTGGAATGCAGCGAGAAGCTCCTTTCCCGCGCGCCAAATCAGGCCGCGATCCGAAAGCAAATCGCCAGGGGATAATCGCCGGCCCAATTTGAAAGATTCAATTTGCTGGGTGATGGAAAACAAAATTTCCCCATCATCGCGCAGGTGAATGGCGTCAAGACCGGCATCCTCGCTGCCCGCAGGCGGCTCGAAAGCGGCGAGGAGTTGGCTTCCCTTTTTGACAATGCGGCCGCGTTGCGACAGGAGGTCGCCATGTGAGAGCGGGCCGAGCGTTTCGCTGAAAGCGTCTTCTGTCAGTGAAAACATGATTTCGCCGCCAGGCCCGATCTCGAGCGCGTCGATGCCGATTTCCGGGATGCCAGGCATGAGGCCGAGATGGCGCAACAGGTCCAGATTCGATTTCACCACCCGCCCCGGAAAAGCCAGGACATCTCCACTGCTGATCCGGTTGGGAAATTTCTCCCTATCGGCCGGGGTCATTCCGCTCGCGGTCGTAAACCAGATTTCGCGCAGCGGAGCCGCCAACAGGTTCAAACGAAAAACGCGGGTAACACTCTCCGTGACCTCATCGAGTTGAATGGACACAAATGGCGGTGGCCGTTCCATGCTCTGATTCGCATTCGTCATGACGATCTGGTTCGTCTCAGCCGATGGCAAATGGACGATTTGCAGTTCGAGTTTCATTTCCTGAAGCAAAGCGAATTCGGCGGAGATGGAATAAGTGCCCTTACCGCGAATACGATGGCTCGGGTCCGCTCCACGTGTCGAGAGGAGATCGATCTGTTGCAGTTCGTAAACGGTTTTGAACGAACCGGATTCAAGAAGCAGGAGTTGAAACGTTCCACGAGTCGGCTCGGGAATGGTGGGGCGCCCGCAGAGAGGACAATCGTTCACGAATAAGCTGTCGGCGAGCAGGGTGTAATTCCAAATTTCGCTGGGAGGCGCGGCTGATGTTTTTCGCAAACAGGCTGTGCTAACGAAGATCGAAAGGACCAGAAAGGCAAACAATGGCGACCACCGCGAGAGACTGAGAATTCGCGGCTCGGTGACGCTCTGAATCCTTTGAATCACGCGCAAAAAAAGGGGAGGACGTGCAATTGCCTCGATCGGCACGTTTGCTCCTCCTCCTTTGCTGAAACTGGTCTTCGGCCTCTTTGGCTTAGCCGTGCTCCTCTTTTCGTCAGGAATTTGAAGTAGCCGTCTCATAACTGTCTCACGAAACTCGCGTGTTCAACCCGAACTGTCATCCCGCCAAGAGGCGCACTCAAGTCGATCTGCGTGGGCCGGAGGCGTCTTTGGCCGCGCGTTCGTTCAAATGACGGATGAGCGCGGCGATTTCGCGGCCGCCTTTGGCCCCGATGTAGAAGAGGAGAAAGCCATACCACGCAATCGAGGCGAAGATCATCAACGTCCAGAACACGAGAAAGATTGTCGTCATAAAGTTACATTGCCGGACCATCTGACGCGGGCGGCTTCATGGGAGTTACCAGCGAACCGACGATCATGCCTGCGAAAGCGAGTGAAAAAGAGGAAAAGCCCGCGACATCGGCCGGAATCTGATTTTCCGCAGGCGCGATCTGGTTAAGGATGAGAAAGCTCAACGGCCCGAGCGCTCCGAGGACAAGTGCGTAAAATGCGCCGCGCCGATTGGCTCTTGGCCAATAAAGGGCCGCCACAAGCAGGGTGAAAACGCTCGCCAAATAAATGTTCCCTGTGACGGCGAGGTAATCCCAGACATTGCCTTTGAATTCGTAAATCAAACCGTAAAAAACGAGAAAAACGCCGAGCAAACAAACGAGCAAGCGCGTAATGAGCAGGCGCGCTTTGGCCGATAGTTCGCGGCGCGTCAGTGGCATGATCAAGTCGTTGTAAATCACCGTCGCCCAGGTCAACAGGTAACCGCTATCGGTGGACATCTCGGCGGCGAGCATGGCGGCGATGACGATGCCGAGCAATCCTACTGGCAGAATGGTCGCGAGATACGCAGGCATGGCGGTGCGCGAATTGAGATCGTCAGGTAATCCGCCGTGGTTGGTGAAATAAACGAGCGCGGCAGATCCGAATAACACGGGCAATGCAAACCGGCCGACAAAATAAAACGCCGAGCGTTGATACATCTTTCGCGCGGTCATTTCGTCTTTGGCGGACAGCACTCGTGAAATTTGCGTTTGCCAGGTGGTCACGACGGCCACTTGAAACAAGGCCTGCCAAAGAAGGTAACGCCACCCGAAACTCGTGCTGTGAAATGGATTGAACGGATGCGACTGCATAGTTCGTCCGGCATCGGCGTGCGTCCCATCCCAACTCAACCAGAGATGCTGCACGAGCACATTCCAGCCAATGTCTTGAATGACGAGAATCGCCGTCACCACAATGCCGAATCCCATGATAAGGAATTGCAAATAGTCGGTGATGAGGACCGAGAACATGCCGCCCATGACGGTGTAGAGCAGGACGAGCGCAAGCAAACCGATCATGATCAATTCGAGCGCGTAAGAAGGCAATCCGGTGACGTGCACCAGGAACTCGCCGCCGACGCGCAGGAACACGCCCATGTTCAGAACGCCTCCCAAAACAACAAAGAGGCCCGCCAGCCAGCGCACTTCTTTGCCGAAACGTTTTTCAAACAATTCGGGAATCGTCAGCACACCGGCGCGGCGCAACGGACCTATGACAAATCCGGTGCGGCCGACGACATACATGGCCAAGGCCATCAGCACACCAACCGATGCGCCGGCGAATCCCTTCTCGAATCCGAGCTGCGCGGTGTACATCACCGTGACCAATCCGAGCTCTGTGGCGGCGAGGGAGGCGATGCCCAGATTGACGTTCATTTCGCGGCCAGCGACCGCGAAATCCTCCACGCCGCGCACGAACCGCCGCATCCAGACACCGGCGGCGAGACAAACGAGGAGGTAAGCTGCGATTATGCCCCAATCGATGACAGAAAGCGTCATGGGATTCAGTTGGTGAACGCGCCGAAGCATTCCCGAAATGAGGGACCGCCGTCAAGCCAGCTTGCTTGGCCTTCTTCGGAACTTTTAATGGAGAATTAACCGCTCCGGACGGCGGCGCGTGAGCCGATCAAAGTGCTTCGAGGGCGGCGACGACTGCGGTGTACAAGGCCGTGACGCGCGTGCTCAAAGGAAAATCCGAAGGCGCTTCGAGCGTATAACTCTGCCGCGCTTTGTGGCGGATCAAGTAAATCGATTCCGGCCATTGCGGACGATCTTCCGGCTTGAGATTGGGCCGCACAATTCCGCCCTGGCTGGGCCAGTGATGATCGACCACACCGGCGGTTTCTATTGGGCAAACCGGACGCACTTGCTCGATAATCCGTTCTGCCAATGTCGGTCGGTTGAGCGGATTCAATTCGTAAAGGTAAAAGCCATCCGCTTCCCAATCTTCATGCAACACGAGCGCAAGGTCGAATTCGGGCACAGCGTTGAGCCAGGCGACATGGGCGCGGACTTCCTCGGCGAGCAAATGCCGGTAATCGCGGTTCAAATCAATGCCATGCGCATTTTCTCGCGTGTTGAGTTGGAATCCGGCCGGATTGAGACAAGGACAGATCCAGACTTCGACATCAGCCGGCCAGGACGCGTGGGAAAGCAATTCAAGAATGGCGAGCGGCCCGGCTGGTTCATCACCATGAATGCCGCTCGAAAGGTAGAGTCGTTTGCGCGGATTCGGGACCACGCGATGATAAGCACGCAAAGCGTACGAAGCCGTTTCCAGAAAAGAATCTTCACCCCAGCCAGTGCGGCGCGCGGCTTTTCGGATGCCATCTAAGATGGCGTGAATATCGACCGTTTCACCGCAGTAACGGCCATGATTTAATCCGAGCCGTTTTGTTTGCCTGCCTTCCTCGAGGTGTCGCGCCTGGAGAAAGCTTCCTTCCATAAGCCAATTCAAATTCAAGCCGAGACCGTGGATGATTCCGAAGCGGGCAGCGGCTGGCCATTCGAGGCGCGGGCCGTTTCCTCCACTTGATCGCTGAATCCGTGTTTATCCCATCGCGGATCGAGGCCGAGATCTTTGAGCATTTGCAAATCTTTTTCGACCGGCTGATTGAGGGTGGTGAGATAATTCCCCACCATCAGAGCGCTGGCGCCAGCGGCAAAGATCAAACTTTGCACTTCGCGCAAATTTACGGTGCGCCCCCCGGCGATCATGATTTCCTGGCGCGGCAAAAGGAATCGGAAACAGGCGATCGTTTGCAAGATCTCGATCGGCGGCAATGGCGGACGATCGCCAAAGGGTGTTCCCGGAATGGGATTCAGAATATTGATGGGGACGATATGCGCGCCAAGTTCGCGCA
>JBFMDG010000584.1:0-5041 GCA_040754135.1 Verrucomicrobiota bacterium | reverse complement strand
GAGCATTTGCTTCATCTTCATAGGAGCAGGACGGAACAGTAGAGAAAAATCACGGAGGTCAGCAAAGGAAATTTTGGCGGCGCAGAGTGAAGCCCTTGGAATGGCGAAGAAAACGGCTTCTCTCTTTGTCTTGCCAGGGCGCACGGGAAGGAAATGCGCTGAGTTTTGTTCAATGCGACACAGAATCCGGTCAGGATTGAGTATTGGATTTGTCGGCAGATTTAAAAACTGTTGATAAAGAGTTTTCTGTGTTTCCTGTGAATGTCCCATTGACTCCCGACCACGTTTACCTAGGCTGAGCCAGAGCGAAATCAGACAAATTGCGGCTGTGAATTCCAATTTCAATTTCAATTTCAATTCCAATCCCGAGGCCAATGCCTTGTTTCCCGACTTCAGCCTCACGCGATTGCTCTCGACGGTGTTCGCGCCGCGGGCGGGTGAATCCATTGCCATTCTGATCGATCTGCCGGATCCGGCGGCGGTGAAGGACTTTTCCTTTTTGCACGATGCGCGGTTATCGATTCAGCGCCTCGCGCATGACGTGTTTTATCGCGGGTTGCACGACGGCGGATTGCAACAGTTGAATCTCAAAGGCGGCGACCTGTTTGCTTACGAAATCACGGGCGGGAGCAATCTCGATTTACCCGAACGGGCGTTTGATACGCGGGGCCGGTCCGTGCGCTTTGCCGATGAGATCTTTCCGCGGTTTGATATTCTTTTATGCATTTCGACCTATTCGGCGACGGCGCCGCTGACGGCGTTTGCGAAGCGATTCGGATTTCGCGGCGCGACGCTGCACGGTTTGAATGAAATCATTCTTAAAACCGGGCTGGCTGTCGATTACAACGAAGTCAGCCGCCAGGCGGAGCGGTTGCGCCTGGGCTTGACGCGCGCGGAGGCATTCGAAATCGATTACGAAGTTCTCGGCAATCGCTGCACGTTGAAGTTGATCTGCGACCGGCAGGAAGCACAGAAGAGCCATGGGCTTTGCCGCGGCGAGAAACCGGATGTGGCCAATCTCCCCGCGGGTGAAGTTTATTTCGTGCCGCATGGCGCTGAAGGCGAGTTTCCGTTGCGCTATGAAGATGGAACCATCGGAATGATGCAGGTGACGCACGGGCGCGTGCAACGCGCTCGCCTGCTGCGCGGGAATCCTCAAATCATCGAGGCGCACAATCACAAGCTCGCGGCCGACCCGGTGACGGGCGAAATCGGCGAACTCGGTTTCGGCACGCAGCAATTGCCGCCGGCTGGACGTGACATTCAGGATGAAAAAATTCTCGGCACACTCCATATCGCGACTGGGCGCAGCGATCATCTGGGCGGCGCGCTCACGCCGGACAAATTTGCCGACGCCAGGAACGCCACGCATGACGACATTTTGTTTTCACCGACCAAAACGCCCGAGATTGTGGTGCCGCAAGTCCGGATGGAACGCGGCGGGCGGACCGAAATCGTGATCGAGAATTACCAGCCGTCCGCATATCTGTGGGACTGCCTGAACGCCCGATGAAGTTGTTGCGCCGCCATGGGCCATGCCTTTTACGAAACCGACCGCGCTGTGTCCGAGTATCTGCTCTTTCATTACGGACCGCTCCAAGGCATGATGCCGTATGCCTTCGGTCCGCGGGAGGCGCTCGAGTTTCCGGTGCGGTGCGTCACCGAGGGAGTGGCCTGGCCGCAATTGAGCCGAGCCGAACGCGCGCTCGATCTGGGTTGCGCCGTGGGACGTTCCACATTCGAACTGGCGCGACGCTTTCAGGAAGTGATCGGCGCTGATGCCTCGGAACAGTTCATTCGTGTGGCCACGCGCCTGCGCGACAGCGGGGCGATAGCGTTTTCCTTCATTGAAGAAGGCGAATTGCGCACGCGCGCCACAGCCACTGTGCCGCCGGCAATCGATCGATCACGGGTGCGGTTCGAAGTCGCCAATGCGGAAGCACTGCCTCCGGATTGGTCTGATTTCGACCTCGTCCTGATGGCGAATCTGCTGGATCGTTTGCATGAGCCGCGGCGCTGCCTCGAGGCCTTGCCGGCGCGCATCCGCCGGGGCGGCCAGCTGATCGTGACGTCGCCCTACACCTGGTCGTCCGAATTTACGCCTCGGGAAAACTGGCTGGGTGGATGGGAAGCAGGTGGGCAAGCCGTGCGCACGTTCGAGACTTTGGAAAAAATTCTGGGGCCGCATTTTGAGCTTTGCCGCCGAAGCGACATGCCATTCCTGATTCGTGAGCACGCGCGAAAATACCAGTGGAGCGTGGCGGAGTTGACGGTTTGGATTCGAAAGTAACGACGACTTTGCCAACGAGCTAGCGAAGGCGCACATGAGCAACCAAACAAAATTTCGAATCAGCGTTGGACCGATCCTGTGGATGCTGATCCTGGCGTTGAGCATCGCATGGCTTCTGGGCGGCGCTTCCGGTTGTTCCCCTAAAGCGGGCAACCGCCTCGTCGTCGGCATGGAATTGGCCTATCCGCCTTTCGAAATGACCGATGAAAAAGGCCAGCCCAGCGGCATCAGTGTGGAGATGGCTCAGGCCCTGGCCGCTCAGCTCGGGCAGGAACTCCAGATCGAGAACATTCCTTTCGACGGCCTCATTCCCGCTTTGAAGACCGGCAAGATCGACCTGATCATTTCCTCGATGACCGCGACCGCCGAGCGGGCGCAGTCGATCGACTTTTCCGAGCCTTATCTGAAAACCGGATTGTGCCTGTTGCTGCGCAAAGAATCGACCGCGCAATCGATTCAGGATCTGGACCGGCCGCAGTTTACCATCGCCGTGAAAAAAGGGACCACGGGCCACCTTTATGCCGTCGAGAGTTTGCGAAGCGCGCGCCTGCTCGTCCTGGACAAGGAAGCGGATGCCGTTTTGGAAGTGTTGCAGAAAAAAGCCGATGCCTTCATCTACGATCAGATGTCAATTTTCAAGCATTGGCAGCGCAATCCGGATACCACGCGCGCCATCCTCCAGCCGTTCCAGGAGGAATCGTGGGCCGTCGGTTTGCGGAAAGGCAACGATTCGCTCCGGCAAAAGGTGAATGCATTTCTCGATTCCTTCCGGGCCCGGGGCGGATTCAATGAACTCGGCGAAAAATATCTCAAGGAACAAAAGGAGGCATTTCGCCAGGCCGGCATCGCCTTTTATTTTTAAGCGGGCATGCAACGGCTTCTTTTTCTTTCGCCCGATCCCCGCCAGCCTCTTCCGCCCCTTCCGATCCGGTCCTTGAATTTTCTGCTGGCGCTCGGCCTGATCAGCCTGGTTTTTCATTTTGCCTTTGCGCAATTGAATTACCACTGGAACTGGCCGGCGGTTTACACGTATCGCCTGAAATTTTTGCAAGGCTGGTTCAACACCATTCTTATTTCTCTCTTTGCCCTCGTGTTGAGCCTACTCATCGGTTTGCTGGCCGCATTGTCCAGGCGCAGCCGCTTTCTGCCGCTGCGCTATGCCGCCTCCATCTATATCGAAGTGATTCGCGGCACCCCATTGCTCGTGCAAATCCTGGTCTTCTTTTACGTGGTCGCCGCCGCCTTCGGCGTGCGGGATCGCTACGTGGTCGGGGTGTTGACGCTCGCCGTCTTTAGCGGCGCCTACATTGCGGAAATCATTCGCGCCGGTATCGAAAGCATCGGGCAATCCCAACTTGAATCGGCCCGCTCGATTGGACTCACGCCCGCTCAGATCTATCGTTTCATCATTTTTCCGCAAGCCGTTCGGCTGATCCTCCCGCCATTGGCCGGTCAATTCGTTTCCCTCATCAAAGATTCTTCACTCCTCTCGGTCATCGCCATCAATGAGTTCACTCTGAACGCTCAGGAAGTGAATGCTTACACCTTCAGCACGCTCGAAGGCTACGTGCCCTTGGCCATCGGCTACCTCGTGCTGACGTTGCCGATTTCGTTTTGGACGCGCCGTCTCGAACAGCAGCATCGTTATGAAACTTAAGTTCCATAACGTTTCGAAAAGATATGGCGCGCACATCGCCCTCGACTCCGTCACATTCGAGTTGGCCGATGTTCATACGCTCGTGCTCATCGGCCCTTCCGGCGGCGGCAAAACGACTTTTCTGCGCGTTCTCGCCGGGCTTGAATTCCCCGATGGCGGCGAGGTGGAACTGAATGGCGAACCGCTGCAATTCGAGGAAATTCGCCTGCGCCGGCATCGACGCACAGTGGCGGTGGTATTTCAGGCGTACAATTTATTTCCGCATCTCACCGCATTGCAAAACATCACGTTGCCCCTGGAAAAGGTGCATCGGCATTCGCCGGCTGAGGCCCGGGAGGTGGCCATGTCATTGTTGCAGCGTTTCCGCCTGGAATCGCATGCGTACAAAAATCCGGCGCAGCTTTCCGGGGGTCAACGCCAGCGTGTCGCCATTGCCCGCGCCGTTTCGATTCAGCCGAAGTTATTTCTGTTCGACGAACCGACTTCAGCCCTCGATCCGGAAATGACGGCCGAGGTGCTGGAGATGATCGAGCAACTGCGCGCCGAAGGCCGCGAGTTCATTCTCGCCACCCATCAGATGGGATTCGCACGCCGGGTCGGAGAACGCGTCGCGTTCCTCGCCGATGGTCGCATCGTCGAAGCCGGCCCTGCAGAAGAATTTTTCGCTCACCCCGCTGCTCCTCAAACGAGGGATTTCCTCGCCAAGGTGATGAAGTATTGACCTGGTTTCACTTCACGCGGCGCCATCGACAATCTGGCAAATCAGCGGTTCGATCTCGTGGCCGGCTCGCTGCCGGTAAAGGCGTCGCACCGATTCCGAGAAGGATTTCACTTCCGCGTGGTGCACGAGATTGATGGTCGCCCCGCCGAAACCGCCGCCTGTCAGCCGGGCGCCGATACAACCGGGTTGAGCCCGCGCGAGATCAACCAGGATGTCCAACTCGGGCGTGCTGTTCTTGAAATAATCGCGCGAGCTTTCGTGGCTTTGAAAAAGATATTGGCCGAATTGCGCCAGATCCCCATCGCGAAGAGCGCGCTCGCCGAAAATGACGCGCTGATTTTCGCCGACAATATGAAAGGCGCATTGATACTGG
>JBFMDG010000583.1:0-5049 GCA_040754135.1 Verrucomicrobiota bacterium | reverse complement strand
AGGCCTTATGAAAAGAATCGCTCTGGCAATGCCACTGGTCAGTCCGCTCACGGAAACGTGCGCCGCCCTGCGCGCTTTCCCGCGTTCGGCCTGGATTCTTTTCTTCGGCACCTTCATCAACCGCTTCGGATCGTTTGTCGTTCCCTTCCTTGCGCTTTACATGACGCGCCAGGGATTTTCTGTCGCGCAGGCCAGCCTCGCCATGAGCGCTTACGGTTTCGGCCATCTCCTCGCCTCGGCCATCGGCGGTTACCTGGCAGATCGCATCGGACGCCGAAAGACCATTGCGCTCTCGATGTTCTCGGTCGCCGTCACGATGCTATTGCTTTCGCAAGCCCGAAGCGCGCCCGCGATCATATTGCTGGCGGGACTTGCAGGATTGACCGGCGAATTGTACCGGCCAGCGAGCAGCGCCTTGCTGGCGGATCTCACGCCAGCGGGCCAGCGGGTGACCGCGTTTGCGGGCTACCGGCTTGCCTTGAATGCCGGCTGGGCTTTCGGTCCAGCCACGGCGGGATTCCTGGCAAAAAAATCGTTCTTCTGGTTGTTCCTGGGCGATGCGCTCACTTCGGCCGCGTTCGGAATTGTTGCGTTGCTCGCCTTGCCCCATGGCATCCGAAGCAAACGCGAAGAAAGCGGCTGGGGCGATGCGCTCAAACACACGCGGCATGACCGGCCTTTCCTTCAATTGCTGGCCGGGTCTTGGCTCGTTGGCCTGGTGTTTTTTCAAATGAGTTCCACGTTCGGATTGCAGGTGACCGAACTCGGTTTTTCTCCGGCGACCTATGGCCTCCTCATTTCGTTGAACGGCGTGCTTGTGGTCTTGTTTGAACTGCCCATCACCTCAGTCACGCGGCGGCTTCCCGCACGCGGTCCGATGACGCTTGGCTACGCATTGGTGGGCGTTGGATTTGCCATGATCGCATTCGCCAACGACCTCCGCACATTGACGCTGGCCTGCGCGGTTTTTACGTTCGGTGAAATCATCAGTATGCCGGTGGCCAGCGCGCATGTCGCCGATCTGGCGCCGGTTTCCTTGCGCGGCCGGTACATGGGCCTGTTCGGATTCACCTGGGCTTTTGCGCTGATGATTGGTCCCGGCATGGGCATGATTATTTTCGGCCGAAACCCACAAGCGCTCTGGCTCGCATGTGGCCTTGTGGGATTGCTCGCTGCATGGATCGTTTCACGAAAGATCACACGCCATGAATGACGACACTCGACTCGATTCTGACACCACGAATGAATCCTTGGAAGTTGGCCTGGACGGGATGCTGGATCTCCATACTTTCCGTCCGCGCGACGTCAAGGATGTGGTGCTCGCCTATTTGGAAGCATGTCGCGATCGCGGCATTTTGACCGTGCGCATCGTTCATGGCAAAGGCATCGGCCAACTTCGCCTCACGGTGCATGCACTGCTCGCGCGCTTGCCTGAGGTCAAATCATTCTCTCTCGCCGGCGAAGCTTACGGCGGTTCAGGCGCAACCATCGTCCATTTGCATCCCCTCGACGCCAGATAGCGTGCCGGAAGCGCGTCAGGAAAATGCGCTATGGCGCCGCCGCCAGATTGGGGACTCGGTGCCGACATTTCAACGGAAGCGGAGGCAACGTGCGAGGTCATGCAAGCCGCATGGGCATGCGTTTTTGACTTCGGCGATCGAGCGTCTGCTCCTCCCCTGCCCTGCTCGAAGCTGTGGTTCGCTGTTGCCAATGTGTACGATCAGTTCCAGTGTTCTGCCGTGACAGGAGCGGACATTCGAATGCCTGGTGACGCGCAAATTTCATGAGAGCGATTGTGAAAAAATCCCCTGGGCCGGGATTGTCACTCGAAGAAATGCCACCACCCGTGGTCGGCTCGAATGACGTTTTGATTCAAGTCCTGAAGACCTCCATCTGCGGCACGGATGTTCACATCGATCAATGGGATGCCTGGGCAAGCAAAACCATCAAGCCGCCCATGATCATTGGGCATGAATTCGTTGGCAAAATCGCAGCCGTGGGAGACAACGTCCAGGGTTATCGCGTCAACGATCTCGTCACCGGCGAAGGCCATTTGGTTTGCGGGCAGTGCCGCAATTGCCTGGCTGGGCGACGGCACCTTTGCAAGAACACCGTGGGTGTCGGCGTGCATCGCGACGGAGCGTTTGCGGAATTCATTGCCATTCCGGCGGCCAACGTCTGGCACGCCGATCCGGGCATTCCCACCGACATCCTCTCTTGCTTCGATCCGCTCGGGAACGCCGTGCACACCACGCTCACTTACGACGTTCTCGGTGAAGATGTGTTGATCACCGGCGCCGGCCCGATTGGATGCATGGCCGTGGCCATCGCCAAACATGCCGGAGCCCGACACATCGTTGTCACCGATATCAATCCGTATCGGCTTGAACTCGCGCGCAGAATGGGAGCGACCCTCGCCGTGGATGCGCGCGCGGAATCGCTGCACGATATCGAACAGCGTTTGCGCATGAAAGAAGGGTTCGACGTCGCGCTCGAAATGTCCGGCAGTCCGCAAGCCTTGCGCGATCTGATCGACGTCATGATTCACGGTGGAAAAATCGCCTTGCTCGGCATCCTGCCAGCCGAAGCATCGATCGATTGGACCAAAGTCATTTTCAACGGACTGACGATCAAAGGCATTTATGGCCGGCAGATTTATGAAACCTGGTACAAGACAACCACCATGCTGCAGTCCGGACTCGACATCCATCCGGTGATCACGCACCGCTTTCATTACAGCCAATTCCGCGAAGCGTTCGATCTCATGCACTCCGGGCGCTGCGGCAAAATTATTCTCGAGTGGGGGCGTGAAGGGTTGAAAAGTTGAAGGGTTGAAGAGTTGAAGGGTTGAAGAGTTGAAGAGTTGAAGAGTTGAAGGGTTGAAGAGTTGAAGGGTGGAGCGACGGTCAAACACGATTCGATTTTTATGACGGAATCTTTTTCGAACTTTTTGAAGGCGGAGCTGGAATCGATCCGCGCGGCCGGCCTTTACAAATCTGAACGGATCATCACGAGTCCACAAAGCGCCTGGATCACGGTGGCCGATGGCCGCAAAGTGTTGAACCTTTGCGCGAACAATTATCTCGGCCTGGCCAATCATCCGGATGTGATCGCCGCCGCGCGATCCAGTCTCGATGCACGCGGTTTCGGCCTGGCCTCGGTGCGATTCATTTGCGGCACGCAAGACTTGCACAAGGAACTCGAAACGCGCCTGACCAGGTTTTTTGGAACGGAAGACACGATCCTTTATCCGTCATGCTTCGATGCCAACGGGGGATTATTCGAAACATTGCTCAAGGAAGAGGATGCGATCATCAGCGATGAATTGAATCACGCCAGCATCATCGATGGCATTCGCCTCTGCAAGGCAGCGAGGTTTCGTTATCGCCACAACGACATGTCTGATCTCGAAGCCCAGCTCGAAGCCTCACGGAAACACCGCTTCCGGCTCATCGCTACCGATGGCGTTTTTTCCATGGACGGCACGATTGCCAATTTGCCGGCGATTTGCGATCTGGCCCGCCAGTACGAAGCGCAAGTGATGATCGATGATGCGCATGCCGCAGGTTTCCTCGGACGAACGGGCCGTGGAACACCGGAACACACCGGCGCGAGCGGCCGCATCGATGTCATAACCGGAACGCTGGGCAAAGCGATGGGGGGCGCGAGTGGAGGCTACAGCACGGGCCGCAAGGAAATTGTCGAGTTGTTGCGCCAGCGTTCGCGACCTTATTTGTTCTCGAATACGGTGGCGCCCTCGATTGTGGCGGCGACACTCAAAGTGCTCGATTTGCTGGAAGCATCGACCGAACTTCGCGATCGATTGATGGAGAACACGCGGCATTTTCGTGAAGGCCTGGAACGGATTGGACTTCAGATTAAACCGGGCACGCACCCCATCGTGCCGATCATGCTGGGCGATGCGGTGCTCGCCCAAAAAATGGCGGCGCGTCTTCTGGAAAAAGGGATTTACGTCATCGGCTTTTTTTACCCGGTCGTGCCGAAAGGCGCCGCGCGCATCCGGACACAACTCTCGGCCGCGCACACCCGGGAGGATTTGGATTTGGCGTTGGAAGCCTTCGCCAGTGTGAAGCGGGAATTCGGCTTGTAAGGAGCGCCATCGGATTTCACGGCACACGGTGCGGAACAGCAGGCGAAGGTGAGCCGCACGGCATTCCTTGCGAATCGTTCGAAAGAACAATTCAACTCGCGATCAGGGCGGCGTGACGAATTTCGGGAATTCTTCCGAGATGATAAATCAGAAAGCCATCGAGAAAACGGCTGATCTCGGCCACTTGCGATTCGCTCAGCTTCATCCGCGCAATCAATTGCCAATCCCCCGTCGCGAGCCGTTCGACGACCTGTTTTGCGCCGGCGCTGATTTTGGAAGCGCCGGCATCGGGCTGGAGGCCGAGTTCCTGGAGCAGCTTGAGTTCAAATGCCAGAACGGTTCCTGGTTGAGGCGGGTGCGCGGGCAAAGCGCGCACGAAACCGCGCATCAAATCGTAAATTTCCGGCAAAGGCGTTTCCGTTTCCGTTGACTTTTCGAGGAGCGCCGCCGCGTAAGCCGCTTGCTGCACGTAACCGATTTCCATGCGCAAGCGCGGATGGAACTCGCGCACGCTCACTTCCCGCAAAGGATGCAGCTCGCTGGAGCGGCTGCGAACAAAACTGAATTCCGCTTCAAAAAACAAATCGAGCTTGCCCACAAAGGGAGACTTCGGCCGGCGCGCCCCCTTGGCCACCGTGGTTACCCGCCCCAAATCCCGCGTCAGCCAATGCACGATCAAGCTCGTCTCCGTGAGTGGGCGCGTCCGCAGGATGAGGCCGATGGTGCGTTGCTCCATGCCCGGGCGGATCAGCTCCGCAAATCGTTAGTGGAAGGGGTGAGCGGCGGGATGGCAGGGAGATGCTCGGGAACAATCGCGCCCAGGCTGATGAAGAACTTGAGCCCGTCCTTCACCGACATGTCGAGCCGCGTGAATTCCGATTCCGGCAAAACGAGGATGCAACCGCTGGTGAGAAAGGGCGTGATCGGCACAAAGACAC
>JBFMDG010000582.1:0-5051 GCA_040754135.1 Verrucomicrobiota bacterium | reverse complement strand
GGCTTCCGCTTTGGCTTTTTCCGCCGCCAATCGCCCGTCCACTTCCGATGCTTCGCTTGGATGAATCTTGTGGTAGTAAGCGTTCGATTTTGCGAGCTGATGTTTGTTCAAAAGCAATCCGAGAAACCGATCGTCCTGGCTCAGCTCGTATTCGGTATCCATCTTGATCGCATCGAACGGACAGACCTCGACACAAATCTGACAGCTCATACAAACGGAGATGTCGATGTCGAACACCTTCGGTTGAAACTGCATCTTCCCGATGTAATCCGGCTTTTTAACCGTGTCTTTGATGATGAAGATGCATTGTGGCGGACATTCCTTTTCACAAATCTGGCAGGCCACGCAACGCAAGCCTTTCATCGGATCATCGCCGTCAAAAACGAGGAACGGAAAATTGCGGGTCGCTTCTTTGAGCGGGATTTTTTCCTCAGGGTATTGCACGGTCACGAGCCGATTGTCATCGACATAACTTCCCACGAAGTTACGCGCGGTTTCAGCCATGCCTTTGATGATGCCTTCGCCGAACATGTTAATTGCAGTTCAAAGTTTCAGTCGGTTGCGGTTTGCTGGATTCCATTTCATCGATCAACCTCGCCAAGCACGATGTCCACGCTGCCGAGAATGACCACCACATCGGCCACGGTATGGCCGAGGCACATGTCTTCAAGAATGGTCAGATTGATGAGACTGGGCGGACGGACTCGATATCGATAGGGATTGGGCGAACCATCGCTGATGACGAAAAAGCCGAGTTCACCTTTGGGCCCTTCGATGCGTCCATAGGCTTCGCCCGGTTTCGGCCTGAACCCGCGAATTTTTGCCTTGGGATCCACGATCGGCCCGGATGGAATATCGCGGAGCGCCACATCGAGGATTTGCAACGACTCGCGCATTTCGAGAAGACGCACCATGTAACGGTCATAAACATCGCCGTGATCGCCGAGCGGGACGCGGAATTGAAATCGATCGTAAATGCCGTAGCGATCCACTTTGCGAATGTCGTAATTGACGCCGCTGGCGCGGAGCATTGGGCCGGTAATGCTGGCGTTAATGGCAAGAGCGGCGGGGAGGACACCAACGCCCTGGGTGCGCGCCAGCAGGATTTCGTTTTCGGCGAGGAGCCGTTCGAATTCATCGAGAAAGCGCGGATAAGCCTCGACGACCTGGCGGGCCTGTTCGATCCAGCCGGGTGGCAAATCGCATCGGCATCCGCCGAAACGCATGTAATTGCACATCATGCGGGCGCCGCTCAGCGCCTCGAATAAATCAAGAATCTTTTCCCGCTCGCGAAACGCATACATGAGCGGTGTGCCGAGCGCGCCCATGTCCTGCAGGAGAAAACCAATCAAACAGGTATGATTGAGCAGCCGGGTCAGTTCGGCGGTGAGGACGCGGATGTATTCGGCGCGTTCCGGCGGCTGCAGTCCAGCGAGCTTCTCGATGGTGAGCGCGTAAGCCCAGTTGTTCGTCATCGAGCAGAAATAATCGAGACGATCGGTGTAGGGCATGGAAGCGAGATACGTCGTGTTCTCGGCGATTTTTTCGTGATTGCGATGGAGATAACCGAAGACCGGCTTCAATTTAACGACCCGCTCACCATCGAGCACCACATCCATGCGAAACACACCGTGCGTCGAAGGATGATGCGGGCCCATCGAGACTTCGAGCAAATCGGCAGTAATCCCGCCGTGCTGAGACGATTTCAATGGAACCGGGTCATGGCTGCCTTCAGCCAACACGCCTCCCTTGCTCAGCGAGGCGGGCGGCGTTTCGGCGGGTGGCGCGATCGGGTTCATGATGCTTTGGTCTCGGCGGCTCCGGCGTTCACCGCAGCTTCAGGCGGTGGCAGATGCGGTTTGTTTTTTTCAACAATCTCATCATGCGCCGTCGGCTCATACTCGTAATCATCCGGCTCGGCGTAATCTTTGCGCATCGGAAAATCTTTGAAGCCATCCCACATGAGAATGCGGCGAAGATCAGGATGCCCCTCGAAAATGACGCCATAGAGATCGAACACTTCACGTTCCTGAAATTCCGCGCCGCGCCACACTGGCGTCAAAGAAGGAAGCTGTGTTTGATCGGTGCGATTGGCGGTGCGCATGCGGAAAATAAACGGCCCGTGCTTCAGCGCCATCGAATAAAGGTGATACACCACCTCGAGAAATCCGGGGCGAGTGCGTTCGATCGTTTCCTCGATTTCTTTCGCGACCCCGTCGATGACTATGGTGCTCTTCACTTTTTCCTTGAGCACGGTCTCGGGCCAATCCACGCCGGTAACATTCGAGCAGTAATCCAACTGCAATTGCGGATCGGCAATCAACCAGCGCGCCAGCGGCAAGCCATGAGCGGAATCGACGAGCAACGACCGCTGCCCGGAAGGGCTGTCGTTGGCCACGATCTCGAGCTGAATGCCGGCAATGGCCGATTCGGCTCGAGCTTTGATTTCTTCGACCGTTTCCATGATCAGGTGCGGTGGAAAGCGGGTGGTTGCCAGACCGACGGGTTTTTCGGCGGAACCAAATCATGTTCGCCAAAATCGGGAACAGGAAATTCGCTTGGAGCTGCAGGATCGAAATATCGGGCGCGCTCTTTTCCGATTACTTTTTGCTCCGCGATTTTTTTCTGCAAAGTCATGAAAGCGTGGATGAGCGCTTCCGGCCGCGGCGGGCAGCCGGGGATATGAACATCGACGGGGATGTAGCGATCGATGCCTTTGAGCACGTTGTAACCTTGTTTGAAAGGCCCACCGGAGATGGCGCAGGCGCCCATGGCAATGACGTACTTCGGTTCGGGCATCTGGTTGTAGAGCCGCACAACTTGCGGCGCCATTTTTTTGGTCACCGTTCCGGCGACAATCATGAGATCCGCCTGTCGAGGCGAGGGTCGGAAGACTTCGGCGCCGAAGCGAGCCAGATCGTAACGCGCCATGGTGGTGGCGATCATTTCGATGGCGCAACACGCGAGTCCGAACTGAAGCGGCCAGACTGAATTTTTCCGGCCCCAGTTATAAATCTCCTCCAGGGTGGTGGTGAAAATACCCTGTTTGCTTAACTCGCTACGTAATCCTTCGTCCATCTTCTGATTGGTTCAGGTTTACCATTGATTCAAAGTGTCAACGCTACCGCGCAGGCCTCGGCCGGATCGAGTTTGCACGTCGTGGCGTTTGGCGACCGCGCCCTACTCCCAGTTCAGCACTCCTTTGTGCCAGGCCCAGATCAATCCCTCGACCAGCAACAAAAGAAAAATCAGTATGGCCACGAATGCGCCCGCGGGCAATCCGGTGAAAGCCACCGCGAACGGCAAAAGAAAAATGGCCTCGACATCGAAGATGAGAAAGACAATGCCATACAGATAGTACTCGGAGCGAAACTGCACCCAGGCATCGCCTTTCGATTCCAATCCGCATTCATAAGTGGCGTTCTTGATCGGGCCAGGCTTGCGCGGAGCAATAGTTTTCGACCAGAGGTACGCCACGAGCAAGGGAGTGACCGCGAACCCCAGAGCCGCAATCACGAAAACTGTCAAAAAGGCGTAAGGGCTGTATTCGACAATCATTCGTGCTGGCTCTTGTTTGATTTCCTGGGCCAAACCGTACCAGTTGGCCGGGAGTGCGTCAAGAATGCGCGGGCCGACACGTGGCGCGCCGCGCTGTTTTCCAAGTGAATCCCCGTGCGCTCTTTCAGTTCGATCTGAACGAACTTTTGCTTGATCGCTTCCGCCTGTCTCTCCGCGCGCCGCCAATGATGACAAAATCGGGCCATAGATTTCTCCGTGCTCTCCAGTGGGACTCGATCCGCTTGTCCACTGCAAGATGAGCTTTATCTAAGGCAACTCCGCCGCGCGGGCTCCGCCGTTTTTGGCCACGTTGCACCCTTTGTTGAAGATCCGAGCCAGCCTCAGCGCGATGGGTAGATCTGGTAAAGCAACAAGTAAATGATCACGCCCGTGACCGACACGTACATCCAAATTGGCCAGGTCCACCGCGCGATCTTGCGATGCGACTCGAAGCGCTGGCGCAACGCGAAATAAAGCGACACCAGCACCATCGGCACAATCGCCATCGCCAAAATGGTGTGCGTCAAAAGAATGCCGAAATACACCGGACGAACCCAGCCTTGTCCTTGAAAACGGGTCATGCCCGGCGCCAGATAATGATAAGTCAAATAACAGACCAGGAAGAGCGTTGACGTGATCAAAGCCGCAATCATGCAATTGCGATGGGCGATTTGATGGTTGCGCTTGATTTGAATGTAGCCGGCCGTCAGGAAAATCGCGCTGAGCGAATTCAGGCAGGCGTTGACGGCGGGAAGATCTGAAATGCTCATCGGGGCATGGGCTGATTGGCGGCGCGATTATCGGCCGCGATTTCGGATCAGGCGATTGACGGCGTCCAGAATATCCTGCCGCGCTTTTTGCGGATCGACATTTTCCCCCACGGTTTCAAAGCTCCCACGAAGCCGGCCCTGCTGATCGACCACGACAAAAATCGTGCTGTGAATAAACAAATCGCTCTCGTTTTCACGTTCCTCCGGTTTCTTTTCCACTGCGGCTAATTTCAGCCCATCCGCAGCGAGCCGGCGGATTTCGGACTTTGCGCCGGTCAAGAACTGCCATCGCTCCGGCCGCGCGCCGTAACGATCGCCGTAACGCTTCAGAACCGCGGTCGAATCGTTGTCCGGATCGGTTGTAAGCGTGACCAGCTTCACCGGGCCTTCCGGCAAGGCCTCCTGCAGCTGGCTCATAAACTGAGTCATGCGCGGACAGGGGCCAGCGCAGGCAGTGAAGATAATGTCGGCCACCCAAACAGAGCCTTTGAGATCGGCGAGCCGCACGGGCTGGCCGA
The DNA here is from genome assembly GCA_040754135.1 of Verrucomicrobiota bacterium. Classification (GTDB taxonomy): domain Bacteria; phylum Verrucomicrobiota; class Verrucomicrobiia; order Limisphaerales; family SIBE01; genus JBFMDG01. The sequence goes on along the minus strand of JBFMDG010000582.1, from coordinate 205 downwards.
ATTGGTTCGTCAAAGTAAAATCCGGAATTTGGCCGTAAACCGGCAAGGGCGGCTGCCGATGGCGTTCCGACAAAATGAAAGCGATGGAAATGCCGGCGATGACGGCAATCAGGATTCCCCAGACCAGCCATTGCAAGGGACGGGACAATGAATTCATGAATTGGCGGCACTGCGGCCAATCCGCAAATGCGATTTCGAAAAATTT
>JBFMDG010000581.1:0-5067 GCA_040754135.1 Verrucomicrobiota bacterium | reverse complement strand
GGCTTGCGCGCAGAAAAAGTGAGAGCCGACTCACGTCAGGCTGCTACGGGGAATTGGCGTCCGCGTAGCATCGAATGTGAGTTCGATCATTTGTTTCAGGTCGAGGCGTCCCTTTGCCATCGGTCACGCGCTTGCCGGATCCCTTTACGTCCAGCGCGATTGGTCGCGTGGGAATGCGCGAGGGCGATCGCTTGGCTTGCGCGCAGAATACGTGAGAGCCGACTCACATCAGGCTGCTACGGAGAATTGGCGTCCGCGTAGCATCGAATGTGAGTTCGATCATTTGTTTCTGATCGAGACGTGGCTTGGCAATTGATGACGTGCTTGCCGGATCCCTTTACGGCCAGCGCGATTGGTCGCGTGGGAATGCGATTGGCGATCGCTTGGCTTGCGCGCAGAAAAAGTGAGAGCCGACTCACGTCAGGCTGCTACGGAAAATCGGGTCTGCGTAGCATCGAATGTGAGTTCGATCACTTGTTTCTGGTCGAGGCGAGGCGTCACCTGGCCATCGGTCACGCGCTTGCCGGATCTCTTTACAGCCAGCGCGGTTGGTCGCGTGGGAATGCGCGAGGGCGATCGCTTGGCTTGCGCGCAGAAAGAATTAGAGCCGACTCACGTCAGGCTGCTACGGGGAATTGGGTCTGCGTAGCATCGAATGTGAGTTCGATCATTTGTTTCTGGTCGAGGCGTCTCTTGGCCATCGGCGGCGCGCTTGGCGGATCCCTTTACGTCCAGCGCGATTGATCGCGTGGGAATGCGATTGGCGATCGCTTGGCTTGCGCGCAGAAAATATTAGAGCCGACTCACGTCAGGCTGCTACGGGGAATTGGCGTCCGCGTAGCATCGAATGTGAGTTCGATCACTTGTTTCTGGTCGATACGTCCCTTGACGATCGGTGACGCGCTTGGCGGATCTCATTACGGCCAACGCGATTGGTCGCGTGGGAATGCGCGGGGGCGATCGGTTGGCTTGCGCGCAGAAAATATTAGAGCCGACTCACGTCAGGCTGCTACGGGCAGAATTTGCAGACGAGCCTGGCATTGAATTTTAACTCGGGATCAGGGCATACTTCATCCATGAAATTTCACGCGAGCCGTTCTCAGAATTCCATCCACTCTTTCCATATCAACCGCCGCCAGTTTCTCCAAACCACCGCGGCCGCCACGGCCTTGTCCGCTTTGCCCGCTCTCGGCGCCGACGCCCTCGACATTGCCCATGGCAAACCGAAACGCGTCGGCCTCATCGGCTCCGGTTGGTACGGCAAAAGTGATCTTTGGCGCCTCGTCCAGGTCGCTCCGGTCGAAATCATCTCCGTCTGCGATCCCGATAAGAAAATGCTCGCGGAAACCGTCGAAATCGCCAGTCAACGGCAAAAATCAAAAAAGCCGCCGCGCACTTACAATGATTACCGCGAGATGCTTAAGGAAAAGGATCTCGACATCGTCGTTATCGGTTCGCCGGATCATTGGCATGCATTGCACGCCATCGCCGCCATCGAAGCGGGCGCGGATGTTTACCTGCAAAAGCCGATCAGCCGCGATGTGCGCGAGGGAGAAGCGATTCTTGATGCCGCGCGAAAGCACCAACGCGTGGTGCAGATTGGAACGCAGCGCAAAAGCACGCCACATCTCATCGATGCCAAAAAGCAGATTATCGAAGCGGGGCTGCTTGGCAAAATCGGTCACGTGGATATGTGCTGCTATTTCCACATGCGCGCCAATGGCAATCCTCCCCTTCAAACTGTGCCCGATCATCTCGATTATGAAATGTGGACGGGACCGGCGCCGCTTCGGCCCTACGACGGCCTGCCCCACCGGCGATGGTGGCGCACCTTTACCGAATATGGAAACGGCATCGTGGGTGACATGTGCGTGCATATGCTCGACACCGCGCGTTGGATGCTCGGATTGGGTTGGCCGAAACGGATTACCTCTGCCGGAGGCATTTTTGTGCAGAAAGCGGGCAAATCGAATATTACCGACACGCAAACGGCGACGTTTGAGTATCCGGAGTACAATTTGGTCTGGCAGCATCGCACGTGGGGCACTCCGCCGGATCCGGATTATCCCTGGGCGTTGTTCATCTATGGCGAGAAAGGAACGCTGAAGGCGAGCACCATGCGCGCGGATTTCATTCCCACCGATCGGAATGCGAAGCCGATCCGTTTTGATTGTCTGTTCGAGCGCGAGAAATATCCCGAGGATGTATCGGAGAAAGATATCGAACTGAATGCCGCGCCCGCCACCAGAAGGCACATGCTTGATTTTCTGGCGGCGATCGAAAAACGCAGCCGGCCTGTTGCGGATGTTGAGGAGGGCCACATTTCGACCGCCAGTTGCATCCTGGCGAACATTGCCATGGAACTTGGCCGGCCTGTGGTTTACGAGCCCCAATCGAGAAAAGTGGTCAACGATGCCGAAGCGACGCAACGATTGCGCCGCGAATATCGAAGCCCATGGAAATACCCCGCGGCCTGAACTTCAGATCGGGCTGCTCGTCAGCGGCTTGAACGCTGCGATTCCGCTGATCTGATTTGAATTCCTGCGCTCGTAGTAGCCTGACGTGAGTCGGCTCTAACTTTTTCTACGCGCCGGCCAGTCAGTAGTTACCCGTGCGCATTCCCACGCGACCAATCGCGCTGGCCGTAAAGGGATCCGGCAAGCACGTACCAATTGCCAAGGCGCGTCTCGACCAGAAACAAGTGATCGAACTCACATTCGATGCTACGCAGACCCGATTTTCCGTAGCAGCCTGACGTGAGTCGGCTCTAATTTCTTCTGCGCGCAAGCCAATCGGTTGCCCGTGCGCATTCCCACGCCACCAATCGCGCTGGCCGTAGAGCGAATCCGTCAAGCGCGTGACCAATTGCCAAGGCACGTCTCGACCAGAAACAAGAGATCGAACTCACATTCGATGCTACGAAGATTGAGGCGCAGCCCAACTAAACCCATCTAGCCTTGTAACCTTGTAACCTTGTAACCTTTTAACCATTGAACTCTTCAACTCTTCACCCCTGCTCAATCCTTCACCACCGCTTTGATCTCGATGTGCAGATCGCGCAATTGCTTCGGCTCCACGGCCGCCGGCGAATCGGTCATGAGATCGGCGCCTTTGGCGGTTTTCGGAAATGCGATCACGTCGCGAATGCTCGGGGTGCCGCACAGAATCGCGATCAGACGATCGAACCCGAGCGCGATGCCCCCATGCGGCGGACATCCGTAACGGAATGCCTGCAGCATATACCCAAAACGCGCCTGCACGATCTCGGGCGGAATTTGCAACACCTCCTCGAAGATCGTCTTTTGCACTTGCGGCTGATGAATACGAATCGAGCCGCCACCGAGTTCCATTCCGTTCACGACCACGTCGTAATGCTGGCCGCGAACTTTTTTGGGATCGCTTTTCAACAACGGAATATCTTCCGCAATCGGCGCCGTAAAGGGATGATGGCTCGAGTACCAGCGATTCTGCTCCTTGTCGAAACTCAGCAGCGGAAAATTGACCACCCAAAGGAATTCGAAGCGGTCGGATGGAACGGTCAGTTTGCCCTGCGCCTTTAAAACGTCGGCACAATAAAGCCGGATGCGTCCGAGAATCTCGCAGGCGGTCAGCCACTGATCCGCAGCGAAAAGAATGAGATCGCCCTCCTCGATCGCGAGCTTCTGCCGGAGCGCCGCTTTTTCGGCGTCGTTGAAGAATTTCACGATGGGCGATTTCCATTCGCCATTTTCAACCTTGATGTAAGCGAGCCCTTTGGCGCCAAAACTCTTGGCGTATTCGGTCATGGTTTCGATCTGGCCCTGCGTCGCGCCGGCCAGCCCTTTGGCATTGATGGCTTTGACGACGCCCCCATTGGCGATGGCGCCACTGAACACTTTGAAAGTGCTGGCGCGAAAATCGTCGGTGAAATCGACCAGCTCGAAACCGAAACGGGTATCGGGTTTATCGATCCCAAAGCGGTTAATGGCTTCCTCGAACGACAGGCGCGGGAAAGGCGTGGGAATGTCCATGCCCAGCGCGGTTTTCCAAACGCGTTTGAGCAAGCCTTCGATGAGATGGTAGATGTCCTCGCGCTCGATGAAGCTCATCTCGATGTCGATCTGGGTGAATTCGAGCTGGCGATCGGCGCGTTGATCTTCATCGCGAAAACATCGCGCGAGCTGGAAATAGCGTTCGACGCCGCCGACCATGAGGATCTGTTTGAATTGCTGGGGCGATTGCGGGAGAGCGTAGAATTTCCCGGGATGCACTCGGCTGGGCACGATGAATTCGCGCGCGCCTTCCGGAGTGGATTTGAAGAGGATCGGCGTTTCCACTTCGAGAAAGCCTTCCTCGTCCATGAACACGCGTGTGGCCGTGGCGACTTTGCTGCGGATGCGAAGGTTGCGCGCCATTTCCGGCCGGCGCAAATCGAGATAACGGTACTCGAGGCGGAGTTCCTCGTTGACCTTGCTCGCGACCTCCGGGTCATCGACGGGGAAAGGCAAAACATCGGCTTGATTGAGCAATTCGAGATCGGCGGCGACCACTTCGACTTCGCCGGTGGCAATTTTCGGATTGTTGGTGCCGGCGGGGCGCTGGCGGACTTTGCCGGTGATGGCAATGACCGATTCACTTCGAAGGCTGGCGGCCTTTTCGAACAGTTCCGGGGGCAGGTCGGATGGATCGAAAACAGTTTGGGTGCGGCCTTCGCGATCGCGCACGTCGATAAAAATGACGCCGCCCAGATCGCGGCGGGAATGGACCCAACCGGCCAGCGTGACCGTCTGGCCGACATGCGCCGGGCGCAACTCATTGCAATGATGCGTACGTTTCATGAAATGTGCAGCTTACCACAGGATTTGCCGTGGCAAAGTGAACGCGGATGTTGGCGGGAAACAACGCCGGATTCAAAGACAAAATTTCCCGCCGAGGACTCGCAAGACTCGCGCACCTGACGACCTGACGAAACGGCTGCGACCGCATTACGCCGGTCTGGTGCGTTGGACGAAATGATCCTCTCGAAAAAACTGAAGCAGCAGATCCGCTGTCGGTGAAAGAAATTTGGCGGAAGGGGCGAGATTCGAA
>JBFMDG010000580.1:0-5068 GCA_040754135.1 Verrucomicrobiota bacterium | reverse complement strand
GGATGGAGAGGACAGGGGGCGCGCTCCCCGGACCTCTGACCTTTGTCCTGTGTTCTGTGTCCTCTGCCCTTTTGTGGGGCTCGCAGGAGCTCGCCCCTCCCACGCTCCCCCAACTCTCGACCCTCGGCTTTCGACTCTTGACAGCTTTTCGTGGGCGTCGCGGGAGCTCCGCCCTCCCGGGAAAGGACAGGCGGGTCGTCTGTCCTCTGCGCTCCTTACTCCTTGCTTGCTCCTTCGCTCACGCTCGGCGCATGCAGCAGCAGCCAGAATCGGCTGCCTTTGCCTAATTCAGATTGAACTCCAACCTCGCCATTCATGCGTTGCGCGGCTTTGCGCACGATTGCCAGCCCGATGCCCGTCCCGCCATATTGCGTCTCCGGATGAACCCGTCCGAAAATCTGGAAAATGCGATCGTGATGCGCCGGATCGATGCCGATGCCATTGTCCTCCACCCATACACGGATGCGTCGCGGCAGGTGTTCCGTCCGAATCCGGATTTGCGGCATCACACCGGGCGGAACAAATTTGACCGCATTGCCGAGCAGGTTGGTGAAGCATTGCGTCAGATAAGCTTCATGTCCCAGCACTCGATGCAACGGTTTTTCGATGACAATCTGCGCCTGCGACGGCTGAAACTCCGGATGATTCGGAATCAATTCCTCCAACAATTTTTCCAGATCAACCGGATGCAAACTGATTTCTGCTTTCGCCACACGGCTGTAGGCAAGCACATCCTGAATCAATGAATCCAGACGCGTCGCCGCACGCGCGATGCGATCGAGATAATGGCGCGCCTGCGGATCGAGATGCTCGTGGTAATCCTCCTCGAGCACTTTGGCGTAGCCTTGCATGGCGCGGAGCGGCGCACGCATGTCGTGCGAAATGCTGTAGGAGAACGCTTCCAATTCTCCAATCGTTTCACGCAATTTCGCCGTCCGCTCGCGCACGAGCCGTTCCAGCTCCGATTGAAATGCTTTGCGTTCCGAGATGTCGGTATTGACCTGCAATATCGTCGGCTGCTTGCCCGTCGCACGATCGAGGGTCCATCGGCTGGCGACATAAATGCGCGTGCCATCCTTGCGGGCGTGGGTCACTTCGCCGAGCCAGCGTTGATCCCGATGCAGCGCTTGCGTGATCTGTTCGAGCGGCTGCGGAAACTCGGCCCGAAGCAACTGCTGCGCGACGGCTCCGATGGCCTCCTGCTGAGTGAACCCATACATCTGTTCGGCGCCGCGATTCCAAAAGGTAATGCGCCATTCCAGATCGCAAACCAGGATGGCGTCGAAAGTGAGATTGAGGAGGCGCGCCTGTTCGGACAATCGCTTCTGATGTTCTTGCGTTTCCGCGAGCATGCGGTTGAAGGCATCAGTCAACAACCCCAATTCATCTTCCGTCAGCTTGGATGCGCGGACTGAATAATCGCGATGTTCCGTCACCTGTTGCGCGGCTTTGGTGAGCGCCAGAATGGGGTTGGAAATGCGCCGTTGCAAAAACGTCGAGAGGACGAACGCCCCGGCCATCGAGCCGAGAAGGACGACCATGACAATGGTGGCATAACGCCAGAAGCGCTCGTAAAGGCCCTGCAACGAGGAGCGGATGTACAATGTGCCTATGAGCTTTTGCTCGTGCATGACCGGCTTCACAAGAATCAGTGCCTGGTCGTTGAATTCGTAGCCTTTGATTTGCGGGCGCGCGGGCAGGGACCACGTATCGAGATTGGGCGGGTATTTGGCAAACAACTGGCCGGTGTCATCGTAAAGCGCAACCGCTTCGATCTCAGGTTCCGCTTTCAGCGCGGAGAGAATCTCGACGGCATTTTCCTTATTCTCGAACGCCAGGGGCGCGGCGCTATTCTCGGCGATCACCTCGGCCAGCGTGCCCACATTGCGCACGAGGGATTGTTTGAAACTGATCACCTCGTAAATAACGAACGCCAGAGCCGTCGCCAAAAGCACAATGATGCTGGCCATCAGAATGACCGCGCGCACGCGGTTTTTGATCGAGGGATGTTTTTCGCGGAACAGGTTCATTGTGATTTGATCACCTCCGCCATGCGCAACAACCGAGCATCGAGCACCAACCCCGCGGCTTTGGCTGCCTCGAGGTTGATGCGAAAGGTCACTCGACTTTGAACCGTAACAAACTGGATCATTCCGTTGGGAAGATCAGCGAACCCATCCACGTCGCTCACGGTCAGAACCGGTTTTCCAGCGAGAGCACTGGTCACGGCGCTGGCGCGACGAGCTTCCGACCGGCTGATGTAAAGCAGATGACAGGAGCGGATGTCCTCGATGCGGTCCGATTGCCGCACGACCAGTTTGCGGCCATGGGCGGTTTCATCGCGCACCGCGAGATCGAGCGCTTCGCCGAATGGATTATCTCCGAGCACACCGATGGTGATGGGCGCCTGAGCGGACGCGAACGCGTTGGTAGGCCACTCGACAAATTGGGCGAGGCGCCAGAGGAAAACCGCTTTGATCTGGTATTCCTTCGAGACTTGCGCGTTCAACGGCTGAAGCCAGCCAAGCAAAAAAAGGAGACAGAGCACTCTGGCACAGGCGAACCTGCGCAGGCCAGGGAACGGAAGTGCTGGTGATGTGTCTCGCCAATGGCGGGTCATGCAAAAACGCAGGAAGCACGCGAGCCGGGTTAAAAGCCATGGGCGCGATCCACTCGTCGAGGGTGCATCGTAGCAGCCGCTGGAATCGCTGGCAGGACAAGGCGCTGCGCGAAAGCGATCGCGCATGGGGGCGGCGAGCCCCTCGGGAACGGCATCGCTCCGATGGTCGATTAGAAGCGCCATGTCAGTTTCGCATAAACGCTGCGCGGAATTTCCTGGCGCCCTGGGCCGGCGCCGAATTCCGGGTGCTGCTCATCGAGAAGGTGCCGGCCAACCACCGAAACTTCCCAATTGGGAGCGGGCTGCCATGCGACGCGCAAATCGAGCGTCACATACGCAGGCACCGTGGGACCGAGTTGATTCAAATTGTCCACATACCGAATCACCGCATCAAATTCCCAATTCGGCGCCGGGTTGAGCATCGAATGCAGGACTACCTGATGTTGTGGATCATTGCCTTCACTCTGCCCGTTGCTCCGGTCCTGGGTGCCATCGAGAAAAATGTGCTTGCGAAAAAAAGTGTATCCGCCGCGCCAGGCCCACCACTCGACCGGCTGCCATCGCAAGGAGAGTTCCGCGCCATAAGTCTCCGCGCGCAACCCGTTCAAGATCACGAACTGATCCGGCGCACCCGGAATCGGTTCGACACTCCGGATCTGGTCGTAATCATTGAAGAAAACCGAAACCGATCCTCCCAGCCGAGGAGTCCATTGCACGCGATACCCCGCTTCATAGGCGATTAACGATTCCGAATCGAATCGATTGCCGCCCCCTTGAATCTGGAACGGGGCCGCGCCCGGAAGGAAGAATTCGGTATCGATGCGACTGGGCGATCGCACCGCTCGCGAGACCGCCGCCCAAACGGTGTGATTGGTCGTGATCAGCCAGGCCACCCGGGAACTTGGCTGAATTTCAAATCCCGAATAATCGTTGTGTTCGAATTTTGATCCGAGCGTCCAAAGAAGCTCAGCTTCCTTCAACGCAATCTCATCCTGAATAAACCCGCTGAAGAGGTGCAGCGTGCGTTGCGCAGGGAGAAAAGCCAGCGCACGGCTGTTTCCCACATCATCTTTGATCAACCGATAACCGCCGCCATAAATGATTCGGTGCCGTTGCCCAAAGGGAAACCGGTGCTGAAAATCGAGATCGAACGTGTTCAAATCCTCGGCAAAAAAATCCGGAATGCGGCGCCAGGTCCGATCCCAATAAACCTGCAATGTCATGTCCGAATCTTCTCCCAGCGGATGCGTCCAACGCGCGGTCACGTTTTGACCGTCCACGGTGACATCGCCCGGCGCCGGCTGGGCAATTACACCGCCGTAATAATCGCCGCGCACGACCACTTCCTCTCCATGGGGCGGCAGCCAATCCGCGCGAAATCCGCCTTGCGCAAGATACCAGTCATTCGTTCCGTCACGCCCATCCGCCAATCGCGCGCTCTCCTGATCGAAAGCCATTCCATAAATTCGAAAGTAAAGATCCTCTCCAATCTTGCTTCCATACCGCACATTGCCAAACCGCTTCAGAAAAGTGCCGCCGCCAGCGCTGACCAGCGTGCCTTGAGTGTCGCGCGGCGATTTGGTGATGACATTGATCACGCCATTGACTGCATTGGCGCCCCAGAGCGTTGCCCCGGGACCGCTTACGACTTCAATGCGCTCGATATTTTCGAGCATGAGATTTTGCACGTCCCAGAACACCCCGGAAAACAGAGGCGTATAAACGCTGCGGCCGTCCAGGAGCACGAGCAGCTTGTTCGCCGCCGCGGTGGAATTGAATCCGCGCGCGCTGATGGCCCATTGGCGCGAATCGATTTGCGCCACTTGCAGATTGGAAACTAATCGCAACGCCTCGGGCAGCCGCGTCGCGCCCGAACGGCGGATATCCTCGGCGGTGATGACTTGAATAGCCGACGGCACCTCCATGAGCGGTTCGGGCTGTTTGGAGACGGTCGTGATGCGAATGTTCACCAACTCTTCGAACGGAATGTTCTTGAGACTGGCGATTTCAGTGGCGAGCTGATTGCGAGCCTGCGCGCGAGCATCGGGACCACTGACCAGGGTTATCAGAAGCAAAAGCCATCTTAAAAAGACGACTACTCTGCGACCAGCCAATCCATCGTAAGTCATGGGCATAGTACTTCTTCACGAGTGGGTGGAACTGATCTGAGCATTCGGACAGCGGCGAGCTGTCAGAATTCGCAACCGGAACCGCTGCGTTGCGTTGCGTCGCCAGTGCGGAGCCGTGAACGATTGCCGGTGTTCTGTCCCGACCGGCTCAACGGCCGAACACGCGGAGGCGACCGCGATGATTCCCGCACTTCTTTGTGTCCCCTTCGCCCCCGAAACTTAGCCTAAGCCAAGCCTAAGCAAAGAGAGGCGATCGATTACGGCATCAGCGATGATCACCGGTTGCTGAGTGGTCCAGAGGCGGCCGTTGATTTCGATT
>JBFMDG010000579.1:0-5075 GCA_040754135.1 Verrucomicrobiota bacterium | reverse complement strand
ACGGCGGCACCGGAATGATTCTCGGTGACTTCCGGCTGCCCTTGAGCAAAACCGGCGGCACCATTGCCCTCATCAAGCCAGGCGCGACGCCTGATCTCGACGTGGTGCTCGATGAGGTCACTTACTCGAATCGCTTGCCCTGGGCTGTCGAAGCCGCAGGCGCAGGCCCGTCATTGCAATTGATCGACCCGACGCGTGACAACAGCCGTGTGGGCAATTGGACCACCGGTTCACCCTTCACCACGAGCGCGCCGCAATCGCTTGTTGTGATGACCAATTCGTGGAAATTCTTCGAGCAAGGCGATCCCGGCGCCGTTTGGAATGAGCTCGGGTTCGACGATGGCGCTTGGGCGCCGGGGCAAGCGTTGCTTTATGTGGAAAATGCCAATCTCCCCGCGGCCAAAAACACCCCGCTTGCCTTGGGCCAGATGGCGTATTACTTCCGCACGAAATTCAACTTCAATGGCAATCCCGAAGGCACGACGTTTAAACTGACCACCATCATCGACGATGGCGCCGTGTTTTATCTGAACGGGAAAGAATTGTACCGCCTCGGAATGTCGCCCGGCGATGTGGTTTTTGCCACGCCCTCGGGACGGACCGTGGGCGATGCCGCCATGGAAGGACCGTTCACCATTCAGACGAACCTTTTGCGGCAAGGCGAAAATGTCTTCGCCGTCGAAGTCCACCAGCCGGGCGCCAGCAGTGACATTGTGATGGGTGCGGCGCTTGAGGTGATTGAAGTGCAGCGCGCCGGTTACACACCGCTGACGGAGAATTCAGTGCGCGCGAACATTCCGGAATTTCCCATGCTTTGGATCAACGAAGTGTTGCCGCAAAACACGGCGGGCCTTGCCGACGGACAAGGTGAAAGAGAGCCATGGATCGAGTTGTACAATTCCGGACCGACGCCGATTCCATTGGGTGGATTGTATTTGACGGACAATTACGCGGCGCTAACCCGCTGGGCGTTTCCACCGGATGTCGTGATTCAGCCGGGGCAGTTCCTTCTCGTATGGGCCGACGGCGAATCTGGCGAATCGAGCGCGGCTGAACTGCACACGAATTTCCGCCTCAACGCAACCTCCGGGTCGATTGCTCTCGCGAGACTGCAAAATGGCAAACCGGCCGTGGTCGATTATATCGATTATGCCGGGCTGAATGCGGACATGTCGTTCGGTTCAATTCCCGACGGCCAGAGTCAATTGCGGCAGGCCATCGTTGCGCCCACGCCAAATAGCGCGAACCAGAATGAGCCGATCAACCGCGCTCCAACGCTCGGTTCGATTTTGAATCAGCAGATTCTCACCGGCCAAACGCTCACCGTGCAATTGACCGCAACCGATCCCGATCCCGGGCAAACATTGCGTTTCGAATTGGTCGAGGGACCAGCCGGCGCCGCCCTCGACAGCGGGAGCGGCCTGTTAAGCTGGACGCCCACGCAAGCGCAGATCGGTCAATTCACCTTTACTCTTCGCGCGACGGACAACGGCTCACCGCCACTGAGTGATTCCAGATCGTTCAATGTGACCGTGACAAAACCGGCCGAAGACCTCCGCATCATTGAAGTGACACGCTTGATCAGCGGCGGCGTCCGGCTGACATGGACCTCCGAACCTCAGCGCACCTATCGTGTGCAGTATGCGAGCACAGTTCCGACAGCAACCTGGACTCCGCTCGGAGCGGCAATCACGGCAACCGGCGCAACCGCTTCCTTCGAGGACAACCCCGGCGATCACGCAGTCCGATTCTACCGGATCGTTGCGGAGTGAGCATCGAGCTCACGCGCCTCGGTAATCGAGAGTAAAGAACGTCGCGCCTTTCCAACGCATGGTTTCGATGCGGACATCACGAATGTGGTCGTGGTGCAGGACTCGATTTGAGCTGCTTCACTCGATCGTCGAATCATCGATTTCGCATTCGTTGGTGAAGGGGCGCGCATACAGAGATTGGCGCTCTCCTCTGTATCCAATCCTCGCGATCCGAATTTCATTATCAGGCACTTTTGAGCTGTCTAAATCAGTTCGATTTATTAGACAGAGCGTCATCGAGTCGCTTGAGAAATTGCGAGTGTTCAGCGACGGCGTTTTGCCAACCGGCACGCTCCTGCGTACGGAGGAAGTCCATTGTTACCATCAGGCGCTGCTTAAACTCGGCGCTCGTGACTGCTTCCGAATATTCGCCCCTTAACAAAATTGGACGATCACTTTGAGCAAAGTCCACCGGCACAATGATCCACAAGCGTTTTTGAAATCGAGTCGGTGGAATGGGCTGGTGCCACCGATAACGCGTGGGCACTTTGAAATAAAAGAGCACCAGATGCCTGGGATCATTTTGTCGAAGGCCAGGCACATAGCCGTATTGATTGGTCCAACGCACCACCACATCTCCACCGATTACCGGCGCCAATAATCCCAAGGAAGCGACCGCGGAACCGTTGACATTCGGAAAGGCGTTCGTGCCCTTTTCGTATTCCAACTCTTCCTCTTGCATCCATAGCTTGAGTGCCAAGCCCAGCATTTTGTGGCATGCCGGTTTTCCGCGCCGGTCAAACAAGGCCATCCAGCCAATCAATGCTGCGGCCAAAATGATCAGAAGTGGAATCCAGAGCTTTGCCAGGATTTGGTAAGGCCTTTTCATTTGCGCCCCATGCTTGATGTCAGATTAATTTGCGGAACACAATGACGCGAAGAAAACGAATTAATGATGAATCAGACATGTTCCATTCCGAGTGAATCACTGCCTGTGCCAATTAGATCAAATTCTCCATCTCCAGAAGGCTGCACCTCAACACGCTGGACTGACCTTACGAAGCACGTCCGTATTTTTACGGACAGTGGCGTGTCCGTGAAATTACGGACAAGAATTGTGCAATTCCGCCATTCGCCCTGATGCCATTTTCAGGGAATCCCCTATAGACGAGGCGTCATGGACCTGATGTAATGCAGGACGTTTTAAGGATGGATGACTTCGCTTGGGTGAGTCGCTGTTTTTCCTCAATGGGGTCATTCTCAACATTGGCGTTGACTCAAAAAAAATCGGACCATTTAGTTCAAAGGGAAAGGGCTTCAATATGACAGCGACAGATCCCAGTTGGAATTCTCCCAACTCAGTTCGAAAACACCTCAGCCATTCAATCAAAGGAGAGCGCAGTGAAATCACTTCGAGCCCAACCGACCATTCGAAGCCGTACGCCTCGCATCAATCACCTGGTCTCATCGCTTGGGCATGCTTGATCGTGATAGCGATGTGGATTTCTGCTGACGTCCAAAGCGCGCGCGGAGCTGAACAGCCACGGGTTTCTAACTCGAGTGCAATCCCCAGCAAACTGACCACCGGCCGTCATGGCCACAATTCTTCACGCGCATCGGTGTTACACAAATTTGCCACGGAGAACCGGCAGCAACCAAAGGGGCGTGAAACTGTTCGGATTGATGAGGGCACGACCGAGTACCGTGTGATTACTCAGGACGGCCCATTCACACAGACCAATAGCATTAGAGTGCTTGGAGATGGGTTGAATTACCGAAATCACACTGGTGAGTTATTCGAGACGCGCAATGCGTTTCAACCGGTTGATGACGGATTCCTGGTGGAGACAGGCCCGATCAAGGCGCACTTACCGGCCATTCTCTTTCAGAACCCGATACGCATCACGACACCCGATCGCATCGTCTTAAAGAGCTGGCCGCTTTCCATCAACTATTTCGAACCAGCTTCTGGCAGATCTCTGATGTTAGCTGCAGTTGAACCCGTGGAAGGAATTTTGATTTCCTCAAACGTCGTGGTGTACCCGCTTTGCTTCGATGGTTTGCGAGCGAGCCTCCGCTACATTTACGGTCATGGTGGCGAGTTTCATCAAGAGGTGGTATTCCATGAAGCGCCGCCTTCTCCCGAGTCACTTGGATTAAAATCGGCGCGCCTCGAGATGATTACGGAATTTGATGAGGCGACACCGGAACCGCGGCGTATTCGTAAGCCTCTCCCCACTTGGAAAGCGCCGGAATCGGGCGCAGTAGAGGCGGATTTTACCGATGAAATCCTTTATTTTGGCGATCATGTGCAATTTGGGCATGGCCGAGCGCTACTTGCGCACGATTCACTCCCTTGGGAACCGCCCGTCGGCAAAGCCTTCACTCGAGTTCAAAATCGCCTGCTCCTGATTGAAGCAATCCATTTTCAAGATTTGAAACCAGCGTTTGCTCGCCTGCCGAAAGCTGCCTCCATTGATCGGCAGTTGCATGGAGATCGGATTCCTGCTCCACGTCCTGCTGTTCTTAATCGGCCTAAGCGTGAGTTACCATCGCAGGGGTATGCGGCATTGTTTTCAAAGCCTGGAGTGATTTTGGATTACGTGATCACTCAAACCGGCGCGCAAGGATCATTGACCCTCGCGGCCAATACCACTTATTGGATCAAGGGCCCGGTGACGGTCAATGGCACACTCACGATTGAGGGAGGGACCGTCGTTAAATTCGCGCCCGGCAGTTCCAGTCTTCGCGCCAATGGCAGTATTGTTTGCAAGACGGAACCTTACTGCCCGGCCATTTTCACAAGCGAATGCGACGAAACGATTGGGGAGCGTCTGCCCGACACTGACCCAACGCCTGCTTTTTACGGTTCGGCTTATCTCGAGGTGAACAGCGCAGGCGCTCAACTCAAGTACGTCCACTTTCGCAACGCGCTCAGAGGGATTCAATTCAACGACGTCGGACCGTACAATTATTATGGGCAGTCCGTTCGGCATGCTCAATTCATAAACTGTTCCACCGCAATAATGATTTACGGGAATACCTCTTCACCCAATGCGGTGACTTGTGACAACCTGCTCATTTCGGGAGGCAGTTTTGCCTTTTCTGCCTACGGCGGAGTTTCAGTCAATGCTTCGCATGTGACCGCGAAAGGTGTGATCACACTTTGCAGTTCCTGGACCGGAAGCTACTCTTCGAATCCATTCACATTTCGCAATTCAATTTTTGCTTCAATCACAAGTCTGCTGAGTCCGGGCTCCGCGAATGCCACCCTTGGGGGGACTTACAATGGATTTTACCAGGTTCCCGCAACCTTCGGGAGCA
>JBFMDG010000578.1:0-5077 GCA_040754135.1 Verrucomicrobiota bacterium | reverse complement strand
GTGGCGCCAGGTCCGAACCTCCGCATGATCGTGACAGACCACATGGTTATGTTTGCAGGTGGGACGTGGGCAGAAAAGCTTGGGCCAGAGTTTTTCCGTCTCGCGCACCACGAGCACAAATCGCTCGATCGGATCGGTCTCATATTCTGCGCCGGCTACTTCCCAGCACTCGTCCAGTCCCAATAATCGTTCAAATGCTTTTTCAGGAATCATGAATCCGCCTATCTTATCTTACATCAAAAACAGCCACTGAAAACAGCGAAGAACCGGACTTGTGCGGCGTCGCGGTCATCAAAAGGTAGTAATCCGTCATCTGCTAGAGTGCCACACCAAGCAAGAAGGATCTGAACATGAAAGCAGTCTCGCGTGTTGAAGATTCGCGGTACGAACCCAGGAAACGCGCATTCTTGCCTCCCTCAGTTTGAGACTATGGCATCGTGTGTGGCTTTTGCAATAGAGATTGCTAGGCCATGATCTGTGTCGGCGTATTTCAACTGACGAACCGAATATGCATATGCAGTGGCATAGACGCTTTTGTCCAGCGGTTCCACTGAAAAGGCCCAAGTTCGAGATTCCCGAATGAAAGGAGCCAAAGGGGTACCTGACAGGTAGTCATCTAAATTTGCCCACGCGGTGGCCTGAGCCAGTGTTGGCCAGGGACCGCGTATTGCTTTGCATGCTGGATGGAAAAGCAGACTCAATTCGAGAATCAACGGATCCAAGCAAGCAGGCGCAGGCTCAACCTCACCATAGTCAATTAATAAAGGCGTGTCGCCGTCTCGGACGAGAACGTTCATTCCATGAAGATCTCGATGTTGGCAGCACCACTTGAATCTCGACTGCCTTTGCTCAAGAGATCGCCAATCGAACGTTAGTCGTCCCGCTGAATTCTGAAAATCCTCATCGCCGATCAATGCGCGTCGGATCTCTGCAATGCTTGCTGATCTGACACTGCAGTTGGATTGCCAATTGACTTCCAATTGTTTAAGTTGTGCCAAAACAGTGGCTGCCTTGGCAGGATTCGCTTGAAGAAGTTCAAGCAGGCTTTGTTGATAGTCACCTGCAAATCCATAAAAGATCCCCCCTGTGTTCGCTGCGCCCGCACGTAAAAACTTGATTAAGTGTGCAAACCCTCCAACTGAGAGTGCGGGCGCAATGCACTTCTGGTAGCGAGCTTCTTCGTCCCGTAGCAGAGGAATTGTTCCTAGTTTCGCCACGGCTTTCGAGATAGTCACTGCGTTCTCATCTTGAAGCTCAAGGCGAAGCGTCTGTGCAGACGAAAGTCCACCTCCTAACAGTGAAACTCGGATGTTTGTGCCGCCATATAGTCGCCCGAAAATGCGGAGCAGACGCTTCTCTTCATTCTTTAGAGGCAAGGATTGACCACCGCTAGAAATGTCAACGGAGCTTAGTGCCTCCACATGGTCGATTGCGCGCTGGATGTGAGACAGGCATTCAGCGAAGTCTGTTTTTTCCCTGTAGAGCGTCATTGCCTCTTCCTGGCCACAACCCCAGACGTCGTGGCGCTGAGAATTCTCGGCCAGCTTCGTCGCTAGCTTCACGGTTCCATACGCAGAGAAAACGACGACCGGAGTGCCGGAAGAGCATTCTTGGATGTAGGCGTGAACATCCAAGCCATGATTAATCTCAGAATCTAGTCCTCCGTCCTGTGCCGGAAGTCGTAGATCCAGGAGAACCAAGTCAAAAGCGTCGGTCTTGAGTGCAGCGATGGCAGCATCTCGGCTCCGAGCAAATTTCGCGGTGCACTTGGATGCGAGCTCCGCCTCGAATAGCGCTATATTGTTTTCGTCGTCCTCGACGATCAAAATATTCATGTTGAAGCATGGGGCCAACGAAACTCAAATTTGGCACCGCTCGGATCACGTGGCGAAAGCAATATCGAGCCATTCAATGTCAAAGCAGCCTGACGAGCTAACGCAAGTCCCATGCCCAAGTGGCCTTTCTTTGTTGTTGTTCCTATCTCAAATACCTTGCTGAACCCCGAAGGAAGGCCCCTACCGCGATCCAAGACAGCAATCCAGTAGTCACGATCTGTCGCACCCCAATTAACAACAACTGGCTCGGGGGGTGCAACACCTTCCATTGCCTCCAGTGCGTTACGGATCGCGTTAGCCACTACAAGTTGAATCAGATCTGCGGCTCCGATCATGACGAATGGTTTGTTACCGGCCACCTGAATTTTGCATTGCAGGGTGTCCGTTTCAGACGAGATGATGCGTTCGAGGAGCTCCGCTAAATCAAACTCCTTGTAAACAGGAGCGGACGCGGCTTGGCCGAGCTTATCGATGGCGGTCAGAAGTTCCTGAAGCCTAGTCCATTCAGCCTTCGTTTTGGTTGAATCATAGTTGGGTACTTCACGGGAAGCATAAACGTCAAGTCTTCCGACTATCGGACGGATTTCATGGACCAACCTTTGCGTGGTTTCCTCAACTGCATCGGCATAGATCTGCTCGATGCTTCGCTCATCTTCACCTTCCGCACCGATTTGGGCGGCGACGGGTGCGGGCTGATTGCGAAGAACTGCTATGGCTTTCGTCATTGCGCTTTTCGCCCAGCGATTGCTTTCTGATGTCAGCGCGGTTTGAATTGCGGGCACATCGTCTTCTTGTCCCTGCCGGGCCAAAAATCGTGCGGCCCGAAGTCGATCATCGGAGCTCTTGCTAGAGAGGAGCGTTAAGGCTTCGTTACGCTCCATCACGGTTGGGCGTGGTAAAACTTTGCACGTCTGTCGAATGCTTCGATGCCGCCCTCCATCACGGAGGTAATCGCGTGGACGCTCTTCTGATCATTCAACGGGGCGGAATGGCGAACAAAGCCACGCTTCCCATCTGAACCAAGCAGAACAACTCGGTCGGCATCGCCCAATACTGGTATGTTGGCATTGTGAGTCGAGAAAATCATTTGACCCTCTTGACGTCGCTGTGTGATCACCTTGATCAAAGTGTCGACAATGAAGGCGTTATCAAGATGGTCTTCCGGCTGATCCACGACGAGAGAGAGACGGTGCTGTTTGAGCAACAGAGGCAGTATGATTGTGCATCTTTGGCCAGTCGAGAGTTGTTCCGTGGATTTGTAGTCTGAGCCATCCAGGAGAGCTAACCCGATACCATCTTCAACTGGGGCGGTTAAGATCGCATCTACGCCTTCGTCGTTGATTCTTTCGATAATCTTTTCTGCTCGTGGACCTGCAATACCTGTGACATGGGAAAGCATTTCAACGTCTTCGGATTCGACCGCTTCGATGAATTCGCGCGGACTCATTTGGTCAGCGATTATCGGAGCGACCTCGTTGAAGCGAAGGCCGCTGCCCCGCAACGCCGCGACGAGGGCACTTGCGTATTCTGTAGTTTGGCCTGCTCGCTCAATCGTGATGCGAATTCGGGGTCCGAGCTCACGATTCAGACGGGTTACAAGTTTTGAGCGCGCTTCGAAACGCTTCGCACGGATGTTCTCCAATTTGTCGAGAAATGTCTTTCGTGCTTGTTGCACCTGTTTCAGTCGCTCGACCTTGGATTTTTCCAATCCTATGAGGGCGGAGAGTTGGCCAGCCTTCTCCTGTAAAACGGCAAGGCGACGCGCGATATCGCCAACGCCCTGCTTTAAGGAATCCAGCTTACGGCGGAGCGTGCGGGCTTCTTCTTCAAATTGGAGAGTTTGCTTGCTATTTTTTTCGGAAAGTTCCGCAATGTTTTTGATTGCTGTGTCGGTCTTCGTTAATGCAGCGTGTAGGTCTTCTTGACTTTTTGAAATCAATTGGCGCACATCCGACAGAGGGTCTTCTCCTCCGGCGGCGACCGGCCATGCCTCCACTTGAACGTCTCCAGAGCGGAGTGTAAGTAAGCGATTTCGCCATTGCTGAAGGGAGTTCGCGCTGCGCTTAAAAACCGAATCTCGTACCGAAAGTGCTGCCAACCAACCCGCCAGCTTGTTAAGGCGTTCCGTCTCCTTCGAGGCCCGCTCGATGCTGCTCATGGCGTCGGCGTGCTGCTTTTTGAGAGCTTCGGATTCCTTGACTTGCTCCGTCAATTGTGAAATTTGCTCCCTAATCATTTGTAATTCCGTGCAGATTGTCTTTCTTTCTTCACTTTGAGACCTGATGTGCGAGAACAGCAGATCTTCCTCCGGCTCGGTTGAATGAATGTCGTCTCCACGGATGCTGTCCATTAGCCGCAATCGACCTGAAGCGTGCAGACCAACAGATTCAATTTCGTTTTGTGAAAGGATTAGCGGGGGAGAGAACTCGAGGTCGTGACTTTTTGTCCAGTGTTCTGCTGTTCGACTCACGCTGAAGCTTTCGTTCCCCGAGGTCAACGTAACGGTGACCTTACCCGATCCCAAAATTGAAAGTGCGTGTTCCCTCGATGTTACAACCGCTTTTTCCGTCAACGCCTCTGATCCGAGGCAAAAACGAATAAGTTCAATGATCGAGGTTTTGCCAGATCCGCGAGGACCGATCAAAACGTTGAGCCCAGGTCCGAAGGACAGGTCGAGCCCGTCAAGGAAACCTTCTTCCACCTGAATTCGTTCGATAATCATTTTGGAAAGTATGTTTCACGACCAGAGAATTTGCACGTAATTTTGGGGACAATGGAAGCGTAGTCGTCGCGCTGCCGTGAGGCTGAACTGCGCCTCGTCGAGGAAATGGGCTTCATTGATTCGCTCGACTCCTCATTCGAGATCGATTGGATTGATCGGGCTTTTGCCGGAATGCTTTGTTGCAATGCCGCAGAATTGGCTCACGCTGCGGAATGTGTCACGGGAGCTCATGTTCGAATCATCCGACTGCAATTCGTTAAAAGCAGCTTACTGCAGGCAGCTTTTGATGATAAGGAGACTACCAGAATAAACTATCGAAAAAAGCCTGAAACAAGCCCGAAAACAATTATTTCAGAGCTATGGAAAATGCGGCAAAATCGCACATGCCGAGAATATTTGTGATCATTCGCGTATTTTGGGCAAGTGCCAGTGTTTTTCAATGCATTCGATTTGCCCCTGAACAGCGATCCTGAAGGGTTCTGCCTTTTCGGGGCCTAACCGTTCGGCAATCGCATTGTAA
>JBFMDG010000577.1:0-5108 GCA_040754135.1 Verrucomicrobiota bacterium | reverse complement strand
TGGCGCGGTGACGGAGTCTTCGACGCTGCTCGATCAGATTTCCGCCACGAACAATTCGCAAATCGTCGTGCTCGATTCCAGCCGTGATGGCATCGAACAAATCACCGAAGCACTGAGCGGCGAGAATTCCGTTTCCGCCATTCACATTCTATCGCATGGCGTGAGCGGCAATTTGCTTTTGGGCAATACGCGTTTGAATAGCGAGTCGCTGGGGCGATATGCCGCGCAACTGAGCGCCTGGCAAACCGCGCTCAGCTTTGAAGCGGATATTCTCCTTTATGGCTGCGACGTGGCCGCGGGAGCGAGCGGATCGGAGTTCATTTCCGGGCTTGCCGAGTTGACCGGCGCTGATGTTGCCGCTTCGATCGATGCTACGGGCGACGCGGCTTTGGGAGGCGATTGGAATCTCGAATCGACGATTGGAAGTGTGGAAACAGCGGGGTTATTCGACACGGGACCGCCACAATTCAACGATTTATTGGATGATGTAGTGGTGAGTGGTTCCGGATCGGGAGAACCCGCGGCGGGCACCGATGGCAATGATACGTACCGATTTCAAAACGGCCTTCGCGACGTGGCCCTCGATGGCAAAGGCGGCACCGACACGCTCGACTTCTCCGCAATCACCAGTGCTTTGCAGTTCTGGATTCGCGTTGCGGGTGGCGCAACCGAAATCAGTGTTCGGGTGAAAGACTCGGGCAACTCCGCCACCGTCACAGCCAAGAATTTTGAAAACATCCTGGGCACGAATCAGGATGATGTTTTCGTCATTGAAAGTGGAGGTCAGCTTGCAGGAACGATCGATGCCAAACAAGGCACCGACACGCTCAGCTATTCCGATGTCATCGAAGCGTTCACCAGCTCGATGATGACGAACCTCGCGACCGGCGCGGCCACGGCAATTTTCGGCGGCGCGGCCAATGGCATCATCAGCATCGAAAGCGTCATCGGCGGCAAAGGTTCGGACAGTCTCTCCGCTTCGAACAACGGGAACGTGCTTAAAGGCGGGGAAGGCGCCGACAACCTCGATGGCGGAACTGGCAATGACACGCTCGAAGGTGAGGATGGTTGGGATGTGCTCAACGGCGGAGGGGGAATTGACACCCTCAAAGGCGGGGAAGGCAAAGACACATTGCGCGGTGATGCCGGGAACGACAAGCTTCATGGCGGCAAGGGAGACGACAAGTATGCTTTCAACAATGACTGGGACTCGGACGAACTCACCGAAATCGAAGCGAACGTCGATGAAGGCGGTACCGACGCGCTCGATTTTTCCAAGGTCACCGTCGCGCTGAAATTCACCATTGGCTCCGCCACGGACGGGATCATGGTGGATGACATCGCCACCCCGGAGAACAAGCTGCGTCACCTCGGACAGCCCGATCAGGGCGTGAAGCATATCGAGCGGCTTCTGGGCGGTTCCGGACTGAACCTTTATTCTTTCGAAGCCGGTTGGAATACCGATGTCGCAATCGAAAACAGTCCTGGCGCTTCCGGCGATGCGGCCATCCTCGACTTCTCCGCCGTGACGCAAGATCTCGAATTTACGATCAGCGACGCCGGCAAAGTGACCGTGCTGAATGTCTCTACCGGGAAGAAAGTCACGGCCACGCATATTAAGGACCTTCGCGGCGGGCAGGGGAACAACACCTACAAGTTTACCGGGTCGGGTTCGATCGCGGGCACATTGAAAGCCGGCGCCGACAACCAGGACGCGTCCAAGATCAACGTGCTCGATTATTCCGGTTACGGCGATCCGCTCCACATCAATTTGGGCGATCAACTGGTCCCGGCGGCAGTGAGCACGGTGACCACGAAGACGATCGGGCGCACGGCCATTTTGGATGTGCGTTCTCTTTGGCACAGTGGAGCGGGTGGCACATTTACTTTGACCCTCGATGGTCAGACCACGGCGCCGATTAAATGGGACGCCGGCGGTCCTGACATCGAGAATGCCCTCAAGGCGCTCCGCAAAGATGGCCAGCCGATTGTCAAGGAGGTGCAGGTCACCGGCGATAATCCGTGGACCATTACGTTCAAGGACCCGGTTCATATCGAGGATGGTTTCGGCACGAATGCATTAACCGTAAATGCGGACGGGCTGCTGAAGCCGGGCGGTGAGGTGAAGATCAACACGCAATCGAGCACGACCGAGTTGTCGGGCACGATTTACGTTCATAAAATCCACACCAACGCGCTCGGAGGCTCGTTCAAGCTGAAATACGAGAATGATTTAACCAACGCCATCGCGCATGACGCCACGGCCGGTTTCGTGGAAGCCTCGCTCGAATTGCTCCCAGGCATCGATGACGCCAGCGTCACCGGCACAGGGACCAGCGCCGATCCGTGGGTGGTCACGATTCTGGATCAGAACGCGAAAGAAGTCGTCCTGGGTGATCAGAGCGGTTTGCTCATCAAAGGCGGCGTAGCCACCGTGCTGACTACCACCGTCGGCCGCACCGCAATTAAAGATGTTCGCACCCTCACGAATAACGCCACCGGTGGCACCTTCACTCTGACGCTCGACGGACAAACCACCACGGCGCTTCCCTACAATGCAACGGCTGCAGCCATCCAGACGGCGCTCGAATCGTTGCGGAAGAATAACAATCCCGTCGTCGAGAATGTCACAATCACCGGAATCCTTCCGTGGGAGATTACTTTCGATTCGCCCGCTCACTTCGCCGACCCAGGCGGTTCGAATGCGCTCACCGTTAATGATTCCCTGTTGCTCCCGGCCCTGCCGGCGAAATCCGCCACCGGCATCAAGGGAGGCGCCACTAATGGCATCACCGGCAAAATTGGGAAGATTCTCGCGGGCAACCAAAAGAACATCATCGTTGCTCCGGAAACTGTCCAACTCGTCGGCGGCACTGACAGCGACACCATCTCTGGCGGCATCAGCAAAGACAAAATCAACGGCGGCGCCGGTGATGACACCCTGAATGGAAACGGTGAAGAGGATACGATCGATGGCGGTGACGGCAGCGATACCATTTCGGGAGGCGACGCCAATGACAAGCTGAACGGCCAGGCTGGCAATGACAAACTTGCCGGTGGCGAAGGCGACGATCGTTTGACGGGCGGCGAAGGCGATGACCGGTTACAAGGCGGCGGCGGCTTTAATGAACTGGAAGGCGGTCCCGGCAATGACACCTACGTTTTTGAAGGGACATGGAAACAGGATCGAATCACCGAGGTGACCGGCGGTGGCGCCGAAGACGTGGTTGATCTTTCCCGCCTCACATCCCCCTACACGCACATTTTCAACGAGCAAACGATGCTGTCGGTTCCGGGTTGGATGCGGCAGGGCGCGATTTACACCGGCACGGAGCCAGCCGTCATTACCATCACGCCACTCACGTCGGTCATTTCCAACCGCGTCCAGAAAGTGCATCACGATGGCACCTGGGGGAGCTTCAAGCTGGTGTACAATGGCGAAGCAACCTACTCGATTCCATTCAACGCTCCGGCCAGCTTCATCGAAGCCCAACTCGAAACGATCACCGGAATCAATAACGTCAGCGTCAAGGGGGACGGCACCATCGAGTCGCCATGGGAAATCAGTTTCATCAGTCCGCTCACGTCGATCTCGCTGTTGACGACCCAGGACAACACCATGACGCGCCCGGGCGGCAATGTGAGCCTCTACCTCGAGCGCAAGATCGAAGATACCCACAGCTACAATCCGTTCACCATCGCTTCCGGTGGTTATGTCCGCGTTGCCATCCTCGGATTCCTCCCAGGACAAAATGCCGTCGGCTCAAAAACCGAAATCTCCGGCGCCGCCACCGACGAACAAAAGAAGGCGGCTTCCGCGGTTTTGATTGCGCCGAACTCAATTCATCCGAATGGCAAATCGCGCGAAGCGATCACCGAAGTGGCCCATTCGCTCGCGCCCAATCTGTTCTCCGACGTCAAGTTTATCCTGCGTTATAATTTGGGGGACGGCGACAAGGACGTTCTGATCACGCTGAGCAACGAGAACGATCTCAAGCCGAACACCACCCAACAGGAATTGGTGGACGATTTGAATCGCGCGTTGACGGCGGCATTGCCGGCCAATGTGAAAATCACAGCGTCGAACGAAGGCACGCTCACTTACGGAATCAAGTTCACCCTCGAACACGATGGCGCGGCGCAGGAAACCGTGGACGGCAAGACCTACCTGAAACCGGCCAGCCTCACCCTGTTGCCAGCCACGGAAAATGCCATCGTTTTAGGAATGAATGGATCCGCTTCGGTGCTTCCGCAAATCGAGAAGTTGATCCTGCCCGGAACGGACAACACCTTCGTCTTCGGAAACAACTGGGGTTACGAACATATTCTTCCATCAGTCATCGAGCCTGCCGTCATCACGGCTTACAAGAACTGGAATCGCAAACTGGTGATCGACACCAGCAAAGTCGTGGCGGATGGCGGCCGGTTGATCCTCGATTTCCGCGCCGTGCGCAACGAGATGAAAATGGCTTTTGAAGCCGACGACAACGGCAAGATCAAGCTCACCGTGGCGCGCGTTGCGAAAGTGCCTGGAGTCCTCAGCTCGCTGGTGGGCAGCATTCCTGGCGCTTCCGATGTCATCCCGCAGTTCGTCATGAATTTCCTCGACGGAATGATGGAGAACGACATCGAGTTCGCGGAAATCGAATTCACCGACATCGGCTCGAACACGGTCATTTACGGCGGCGGCAACGAAAACACCTACGTCATCGATGACGACATGCAATTTGGCGGGAAGCTGATTGGCGGTTTCGGACTGCGCCCGTTCACGGCCTCGGTATTGAATCCGGCGAACATCATCGAAATCATGGGATTGAAACCGCCAACGCTCACGGTGCTGAATCATCTCGAGTACACCTCGAGCTTCAATTTCAAGAAGGTGGCCAACACCCGCATCCGCTCGGTCACGCTCGACGGTTTCTTCTTCGACAGTCCGTCGGATGTGCGCGGTTTCCTGCCCGGCAAAGTGCTGAACATGGAAGACATTCAGGTCGGCGCGGGATTGAATCTGCTGCTCGGAACCGGTTTCGAATCCGGCCTGGATCTCGATGGGACGTTCGACAGCAGCCGCATGAGTCTCGGCACAAACAAATTCACCATCTCCGGCT
>JBFMDG010000576.1:0-5112 GCA_040754135.1 Verrucomicrobiota bacterium | reverse complement strand
TTCCGATGCGTATCAAATCACCCTCGACTGGCGGCTCGAACTGCGGCCGGAACTGCGCGGGCAGCCGCCCATTGTTGATTTGGATGGCGAGCACTACAAGATGGTCGATCAACTCGACGCCAAATTGCTCGGGGTGCCTTCCTTGCGGGATTGCCGGCAGTTACGAGTGCGCGGGCCGGTGGTGTTTGAGCCTGGCGTAGTTTTGAAAGGAAATGTCGAGGTGAAAACGAGCGATCATCAACTGCGTCATTTGCCGGGTGGCGTTTACGAAAACCAAACGGTCCTGCTTTGAACGGGTTTTCATCGAGCCGGCGAGATTTCCTGAAAACACTGGGCGCCACCAGCGCCTGGGCAGGCCTCGGCCATTTTCCAACGGCGGCGGCGATGCCCAAAGGCGAGCCGGGACGAAAGAAAATCGCGCTCCTCGCAACTGAAGTTCGCAAACACTCGCACGGCCAGCATTTCATCGATCGGTTTCTCGAAGGCTATGGCTGGGAAGGCCGGCATTATCATCCGGCGGTCGATCTGGTCTCACTCTACATCGATCAGTTTCCGAAAAATGATTTGAGCCGCGATCGCGCGCGACGGCATCGCGTGAAGATCTACCCGAGCATTCGAGAGGCGCTCACGCTCGGCGGCAGAGAACTCGCCGTGGACGGCGTCGTCATCATTGCCGAACACGGAAAGTACGCGCGCACGCTGCGAGGCCAGACGCTTTATCCGCGCTATCAATTCTTCAAAGAGATCGTGCGTGTGTTCGAACAGAGCGGACGCGCCGTGCCGGTTTTCAACGACAAACATTTGTCCACCGATTGGGATGAGTGCGTCGAGATGATCGAGGATTCGCGCCGGCTTGGCTTCGCATTTCTCGCCGGCTCGTCTTTGCCGGTCACGTGGCGCATTCCTTCAGTCGATGTGCCATTCAACGCCCCACTCAAGGAAAGCGTCTGCGTCTGCTACGGCGGGGCGGATTCGTATGACATCCACGGTTTGGAAACCGCCCAATGCATGTCGGAACGGCGTGAAGGCGGCGAGCGCGGAGTGCGGTCCATTCACGCGGTGCGCGGCGAAAAAGTGTGGCGCATGCTGGCCGCGCGCGAAGCAACTCAAGCTCTCTTTCTGGCTGCGCTCTCGCAAAGTCATACCGTGCGCGGCCCGGCCGGATATGGATTTGCCTGGCCGAACTTCACCTGGTTTAGCCGGGCGTGTCCCGATCCAATCGCCTATTTCATCGAGCATCGGGACGGATTTCGCACCTCCATGTTTTTGCTGAACGGATTGGTCTCCGATTTCACCTATGCGGGGCGTATTGAAGGCGAGGGAGTGCTTGCCTGCCAAATGCATTTGCCGATGCCGACGCGGATCAGCACCACCGCGGATTTTTTCAATCCGCTTGTTTATCACATCGAGCAAACGATTCTCACCCGCCAGGCCAGTTACCCAGCGGAGCGCACTTTGTTGACCAGCGGAATGACTCTGTTCGCCGTGGCGTCGTTGCATCGCGGGCAAGTGGCTTTGGAAACGCCCGAGTTGGAAGTGGCTTACCGCGCCACAGAACATTCCACCTATTGGAGGGCGTAGTTGAATCCATTGCCGAAAATCGCGTTTATCTTCGATGAATTCGTGCACGGCTCGCCCGGCCAGCATTTGCTCGATCGCTTCTTGATCGGCTACCCAAAGGAGCTTGGCTTTCACCGGCCGTCCGTGGAAACGATCTCGGTTTACGCAGCCTCAACCCGGGCCAGTCACGGATTGCGCGAACGCGAATTGGAGTTTGGACTGACACGCGCATCCAGCATGGAATCGGCGCTGGCCAACGCCTCGGCCGTGGCGGTGGTGATGGCAATGAACGCCTCGGAACAAAAGGCCAGGCGGAGTGAAGTGGTTGCGCAAGCGCTTGCACGCGCGCCCGCCAAAGCTCGATGCTTCGTTTATGGTCCACTGGCGAATCGGTTCGAGGAGGCCAAGGAAATCGTTTCCGGCATCTCGAAACGCGGCGGAGCCCTCGTCGCTGGCACCGCACTCCCATTGACCTGCCGGCTGCCGGAAATAGAACTGCCCCTCGATACGCCATTGAAGGAAGCTCTCATCGTGGTTCAAGGCGAATTTCCCGAAGCGGAGTTCTTGGGAGTCGAAGGCCTTCTGCCCATCCTGGAACGGCGGCGCGGCGGTGAATCCGGTTTGCGCAGATTACAGTTTCTCACCGGACGCAGCGTGTTCAGCGCGGGAGACCACGGAGCGTGGTCGTGGCCATTGCTGAGCTCGGCGTTGTCGCGATCGAATAACCCGCTCGGCTGGTCCGATCTCGATGGCCGCACCCAAGATCTCGTCGGCACCGGGCAAGTAAAGAAACTCGCGCGTGCGCCGCGGGCTTTGCTGCTCGAACATCAGGACGGTTTGCAATCGGCGGTTCTCGTGTTGAATGGCGTGGTCGGCGATATCAATTTCGCAGCAAAAACTGCCGATGGTTCGTTGTGGTCCACTCAGCTCTATCGACCACCACCGCCGATGTCGCATGAATTTTCGAAGCTGGCCGGCGCATTGGAACTGTTTTTCATGACCGGCAAGGAACCATGGCCGGCCCGCCGCAATATTCTTGAAGCGGGCATTCTTGGCCGATTAACCGCCATGCGCCAACAAAGGATTCAATCGGTCAGCACCCCCGAATTGGTTTTCTGAACCGCGGTGGAGATCACTCCCTTGGGTTACGATGTGCGAGTTGGCTTCATCGATTCTCCGAAACCGTAAGCAAACTTTTACTGAAGGACCGCCACGACCCGCCCTTCGCGCTGAATTTTGGATATTTTGCGACCACCCCTTCGTCGCAAACTTCGTCGCAAACTTCGTCGCAAACTTCGTCGAAGAAAAAAGACTTCGACAAAGTTTTCCGACGAAGTTTTCGACAAAGGAGAGATGCAGGCAGCGATAGACTGATGAGGACAGGCGGGACGCGCTGTCCTACATCTGGCGAGGGCCGCTAGGACGCGGCCCTCGCGGAGATGGCGGCGCAGGTCAATCCGCCCGGACGCGATAGAATTTGGCCGAGCCTGTGGCCGAAGCATCGACGAGCGTCTTCACTGAACCGTCCCCGTTTTGCACATCCACTTCCGTGAATGCATTCGCGTTGAGCGAGCCGCTCGCTTCCAGCGCGTATCTTCTCCCGGCGACCGTTCGCACGGAAACTTCGAAGCGCGTGCCGGTAAGGGTTGATCCAAACAATTCGATCACCGTGCCGCCTTCGCCATTTTCAAGACGGCCGAGGAACAACTCGCCCCCCGCCACAATACGGCCATCGGCTTGCAGCGCGACTTCCTCGATCTCACCCGGAATGGTCGTGTTCGTCCGGAAATTCACATCCACTGAACCATCGGCATTCAGGCGGGCGACATGATTTCTGGAAAATCCATTCACGATTTCGAATGAACCGGAAATGATGATTTTTCCATCGGCTTGCACTTCGGCATCGAGGACCGGACCGTCCGTGGTCACATCCGTCGTGAAACTGGCGTCGAGACTGCCATCCGCCTGTAAGCGGACCACGTTGTGACGTGCAGCACCATTCACACTGTTGAAATTGCCGGTGATGACGATTTTTCCATCGCCTTGCACATCGACCGAAGTCACCGAACTGCCCGCGTTCAGTTTGGCATCGAAGCTCGCGTCCACACTCCCGTCCGCGTTGAGCCGGGCAATTCCATTTCGCGCCGTGCCGCCCACAGCCGAGAACGAGCCGACGATGACGAGTTTGCCTCCGGTTTGGGCATCGACTTCAGCAATGTCGCCATTGGCGCCGGCGCCGGCGGAGAAGCTCGCGTCCACACTGCCATCGGCATTCAGGCGCGCCACGTGATGGTGCTGTTGTCCGCCGACGGACGAGAACTCGCCGACGATCACGACTTTCCCATCGGCTTGGATTTCCACATCGGTCACTGGAGCATTGGGTGGCGGGTTTACGTTGAAACTTGCATCGATCGATCCATCTGCATTCAAGCGGACGAGGAATCGATGTTCGCGCAGGTTAAATCGGGTGAATTCGCCGGCGACAATGACTTTGCCATCGGCTTGCACTTCGGCATCGAGCACCGGACCATTTGCGCCCAGACCGGTGTTGAAGCTGAGGTCGGCGCTGCCATTGCCGTTGAAACGCGCGATGCTATTTCCGGCGGCGGCGCTGAAATCACCCGACACCACCAGCTTGCCGTCCGACTGCACTTCGACATCGAGTACTTTTGTGAGCTGTACGGGAGGGAATGTGAGATCGAGGTCGCCTGGATTCAATGTGGCCACGACCGTCAAGGTGGCTTCGGCGCTCACCTCCGCCCCCGCGTTGTTGCTCACGACCACTGTGTAATCTCCGGCATCGGCTGTCGTCACCGCTTCGAGTGTGAGAGTCGCGGAGGTTTTGCCTTCGAGATTCACTCCGTTTCTGCGCCATTGAAAATTCAATGTCCCTTCGCCTGTGGCGGTCACATTGAAGCTGACATTCGCTCCAGCGACTACCGTCGCGCTGACAGGTTGCAACACGATTCTGGGCGCGCCGGACGCCACGACGGTGACGGTGGCGGTTTCACTCACTGTGGCACCAGCGGCATTGGAAACTTCAACAGAGTAATCGCCGGCATCGGCCTGCGCCACCGCCTCCAACGAAAGCGTCGCGCTGGTTTCATTCTCGATCGTCACGCCGTTTCTCAGCCATCGATAACTCAATTCCGTGTTGCTTGAAGCGGCTACTGTCAAAGTCACATCCGCCCCGGCTTCCACGCGCGCGTCCGCGGGCTGAATCGTGATGACGGCGCGGATGGGAGCGACTGGTCCCTCACTTCCAATAAGCCGGGCGATATGAAGCTGGGCCTGGCCTTGCACCTGGAACTCACCGCCGGCAATCACCTTGCCGTCGTTCTGCACCACCAACGCGTTCACAGTTCCGGACAATGACGCGCTCTGATTGAAACTTGAATCAAGGCTACCATCGGCATTCAAGCGCGCTGTGCTATCGATGCTCACGCCATTCACAGATTCAAAATCGCCCCCCAGCAAAATCTTGCCATTTGCCTGCACTTCCACGGCGGCAACGACGCTGCCCTCCGGCAACACCGGATTGAAACTCACATC
>JBFMDG010000575.1:0-5117 GCA_040754135.1 Verrucomicrobiota bacterium | reverse complement strand
TTCATCGGCTCGACGCCATTTTTCTTTTGGGCGCTTTGGGAGCCGGCATCTACTTCGCGATCGCCACTGGATCTCGCGGAGGTTTTCTCGCCGCAATCGCCGGAGGAACGGTCTGGCTGGCGCTGCTGATGAGCCGATCGCGCAGTCGCTCGCGCTGGTTCATGCTCGGGCTATCGGCGGTGGCTGTCGTCGCGCTGCTTCTGCCTGCCGCGGATTTCCTCCTGCGGCGCATCGCTGAAACGCCGGCCAATGCGGCGACGACGGGCAAACTGCAGATTTGGACTTATAGCCTTCAGCTTTTTTCCAGGTTTCCGATCCTGGGAGTGGGACCGGGCGGATTCGCCACCGCTTTCAACCACTTCAAGCCCAGCGGCGGCAGCACCACCGTCTGGCACGCTGAAAACGAATACATTCAATGGATTGTCGAAATGGGCGCCGTCGGCGGGTTGGTGGCGCTCGTGTTGTTCTGGCATGGAATTCGAGCGGCCTGGCCGATGGCGTTTCAGCAACGTTTCGATGAACCGGAATTAATCTTTGGCGCGCTGGCGGCGCTGGGCGCATTTGCGGTCCATGCCCTTGTCGAGTTCGTATTTCAAATTCCATCGACGGCTGTGCTTGCCGCGGCGCTGTTGGGATTTTTGCTCGGTGCGAGAGATTCCGGATTGCGGCCTGCAGTGCCTCAAGCGCTGCGGAGAAGCCGGATGATTTTCAACTACGCCGTGACCTTCGCCTTTCTGGTTATCGCCTTATTGCAGGGCCTGGCTTTTTGGGCCTGGCACCGCGCAAAGTCCGAGCCGATTCCGGCGGCGCGGATTGCCCTGGGTCAGCGATCACTTCAGCTCTGGCCCTGGGCCGTTTCGCGTCAAATCGGGTTAACGCGATTGCGCGTGCAGCATCTGAATGCTTTGCCGCGCAGTGAAGCCTCGCGCCTCGCCCAGCGCACGCGCTCCGAACTCCAGTCGGCGCTGGCTCGTGATCCGTATCATTGGGAACTGAGGCTTGAACGGGCCTGGTTCGATCTGGCATTTGGGAATGATCAAAACCGGGCCGTGGCGGAGGCGCGCGAAGTCATGCGATTGAATCCATTGCAGGTGCAAATTCCGTTGCGGTTCGCGCGTCATTTTCGTGACGAAAACCCCGTGCTGGCCTGGGAGTTTTTGTCGAAGGCGCCGGTCGAGCCTGGCATGACCCTTCGCGAAACATTGTTTCTGGCGTGGGATTTGACGAAGGACGCATCGAAGTTGTGGGATCTGACGCCGAATTCACCAGGCGCATTAAAAACCCTTGGAGAAGTGGCCTTGGAATTGAAGCTCTATCCTTTGGCGGTTCAGGCATATGACAGTGTCCGCGATCAATTCGAGCCGGAAATGCTGGCCGAAATTTATTTGCGGGCGCAGCGTCCTGATTTGGCGTTGTCCGTTCTTGAAGAAGCCGGAATGGGATTTCGAGTCCGGCGGCTGCGAGCCGAAGCATTGCGCCAATCGGGCAAAATCGCCGCGGCCATGCGCGTGGCCGAATCGCTTTGTTTGGACTCCGCCGCCCGCGGGCAATTGCTTGGTTCAATCAAAACCTCGGAAACCCTCGAACGCTTGCGCGCGAGCTGGACGGCGAAACCGGATGACGTCCTCATTGCGCGACAACTGGCCGAAAAAATTTGCGAGGCGCCTCCGTCAGTGCGTGATGTGACCCTGTTGAAATCCTTGGCCGCCAAACACCCCGCGGAATTGCGTCTCACCTGGTTGCTTTATCAAACGCAGCGGGACATCAACCGCCTGCCAGAGGCGGCCCAAACATTGATGCAATTGGCGATCCGCATCGAGCGCCTCGAAGGATGAAGAAATGAAATTACTGATCAGACGCTGGGATAGTGACCACACCGTGGAATAGAACGGTCTGGTCCGTAAAGACCGGTCGCTATTTTGCGCGCAAAGCGATCGTTCGCCAGATTAAACCGGGATTATTCGTGATGATGCCGTCGATCTCCATGTCGAGCAGTTGATTCGCAACCGCCGGTTCGTCAATGGTGTAAACCCACACTTTGAGTCCTTTGCTGTGGGCATCCCGAACGGCTTCAGGCGTGATGTTTCGATTCCAGACGATCAACTGCGCGCCAATACTTTTAACTTCGTCGTTCCATTTTGGTTGGAGCCGTTTCTCTTCGTCGGTGAGTTTTTTCCCGGCATAGGAACCTGGGGGACCGAGCGCACCGAGGATTTGCCCGGGCTCCTGTTGGCGAAAGTCTTTCAAGTAAGTCCAGTCAAACGACTGGACGACGACGCGATTGAGCAGGTCGCGCTCGCGCAAAATGCGGACGCAAGTGGCCGCGTCTCCCGCTTTGCGTTCGATCAAGGTGACATTTTGTTTCTGGATGAGATCGAGCGCTTCGGTCAACAGCGGCAATCGCACTCCGGCAAATTGCGGGTCAAACCATTTTCCGGCATCCAATGTCTGAAGTTCGGCAGCCGTTTTTTGGTCCACGCGAATTTTCTTTCCACCCCAAACCTGAACCCCGTCGGTGGTGCGATCCACCTCGTAATCGTGAATGACAATTGGAATGCCATCTTTCGAATGATGATAATCGAGTTCCACCAGATCGGAGCCGGCAGTGATGGCCAGTTGAAACGCCGGCAGCGAATTCTCGGGCGCAGCCGTTGAGTAACCGCGATGCGCGATCACCAAAGGCCGTTTCTCCTGCAGAAGGCGTTCTGCCGGACGCAATCCGCCGGGTGGTTCTGCCAGGCTCGAACTCAAGGCGCTGATGATGATCAAACCGGGCAGCGCGCACAACCACGCGCCACCATTTCGATTCAGATTTTTGCTTCGCATAAAAAAATGATTCTGTGTTGATGCCGCATCAGTTCCGGAGTGCTTGTCCAGCCTGGATCGGCTCACGCTTTCGGACGATAATGCCAAGTGAACAGCAAGAGCACGGCAGCGGTCATGGCACATCCGAGCACGGCATAGAGCGCGTGATCCCAAGTGTAATGATGGGAGATCCAGCCAATGCCTTTGCCTTGAGCGACGCGCCCGATGTAACCAAAAAGTCCGACAAAACCGGCGGCGGTTCCCACCGCTTTCTTCGAAGTCAAATCGAGGGACATGACCCCAAGCATCATCACGGGCACATAAACGAGGAATCCGATCAAGGCCAGAAAAGTCAGATCGAGCCAGAGCATTCCCGGCGGTGTGAAGAGAATGCCGGCAAACGCGGCAATGAGCGGGAACATGCAAATGGCGCTCACCATCCCGCGGCGGCCGTCGAAT
Organism: Verrucomicrobiota bacterium; assembly: GCA_040754135.1. GTDB lineage: Bacteria > Verrucomicrobiota > Verrucomicrobiia > Limisphaerales > SIBE01 > JBFMDG01. The sequence continues at coordinate 1,853 of JBFMDG010000575.1, read as the reverse complement.
TTGTCCGAGACCCACCCCATGATCAGCATGCCCGCGGCGCCGGCGAATTCGATGAGCAACGTGCTGAAGCCTCCTTCGAGAATCGAGGCGCCTTTGCGTTCTTTCAGATAGGTTGGTCCCCAATCGAGCATGCTGTAACGAGCGATGTAGACAAAAAAATTGGCGATGGCAATGAGCCAAAGCGCTTTGTTCCTCAGGATGTACGTTCCCAAAATCTCGCGAAAGCTCAGCTCGCGTTCGATGTGCACCTTTTCATCCGGCGGATACTCGTTTTTGAATTCCTCGATCGATGGCAGTCCCACCGATTGCGGCGTGTCGCGCAAACGCCAGAAAAGGTAAATCGCTCCGACCGTCGCAATCAATCCCGGCACAAAGAAGGCCGAGGGCCAGCCGTAATGCGAGGCGCACCACGCGGCAATCACGCCCACCAAACCGCCGCCCACATTATGGGACATGTTCCAGACACCAAAAATGCGGCCGCGTTCCTTGTAAGTGTACCAGTGTCCAAGCCCGCGGGCACATGGGCCATAGCCCATCCCTTGAATCAAGCCATTGAGCGTCCAGAGCGCGAGATGAATTCCATAACTCTGGCTCGCACCAAAAAGAAAGTTGACCGCGGCCGTGAGCAGCAGGCCAACGGGCAAAAACTTGCGCGGATTGCTTCGGTCCGACAAATAGCCCATCAGAAATTTGCCGATGCCGTAAGCAATCGCGGTCGCCGCCAGGATGTCGCCGATCATCGATTTGTTGTATTGCAGCGCATCGGACATTTCTTTCGCGACCACCGAAAGATTGTTTCGCACGACATAGAAGAGCGCGTAACCGACGAACGCCGATTCAAATATTTGCCAGCGGTACCGCGGGTAAACCGCTTCGATTTCCTCCGGCGACCGGCGAGGCGCGTGTGGCGCGGGGCGGAACCACTGCAACAAAGGTCGAATGAGACGCGAGATCAGACCGGTTGAAGCTGCTGCGGATTCTGGTGGCGAGGCGGGAGTGAGTGGCACGGGAAAGTGGAGGTGATCGAGAGGTTATGGAGTCTCGTGGGCGACGGTTTCCAAATCCTTGCACATCGGCCATTCGCTCGTGCGCCGAACTGGCCAATCAGAGGCCGAACGATAGCGATGGAGTTCCTGTTCGCGTTGATCGGAAGTCCAGCCGTGAATCGATTGCATCCATGTGGCCGTCTGCTCGGCTATGGCAGCAGCGTTGCGAAAGTAATAATGCCAGCCCGAGCGGCGCATCATGACATCATCCAAATGCACCGCCCATTCGCGCGTGCTAAAATGCTCGACCGATTTTCGTGAGGGCGGCGGCGGAATAATCCCGCTCATGCCGGCGACTTCCTCGGGGGCAAGGAGCGGTTGTTCGGCGGTTTTGCAACGATCGAATTTTCCACCGAGCAGGACCGTAATTCGATCTACCGTTTGTTCGGCCATCAAGCGATAAGTGGTCAGTTTTCCGCCGGACACATCCCACCAGCCGGGCTCGGTTTGATCGATCCGATGCGAACGCGAGATGTCCGATGGTTTCCCTTCCCCACGGGCAATTAGTGGTCGTAGCCCAGCCCAACTGCTGATGACATCCAATGGATTCAACCGCGCTTCTGGAAAGAATTCGTTGACCGTTTTCAAGAGGTAATCGACATCCTCCCATTCCGTCCTCACCGCTTCAATCGGTCCGGAATAGTCGGTATCGGTAGTGCCCACAATCACCCGTTCGCCCCAGGGAATAACGAACAGAATGCGTGTGCCCTCCGTAATGACAACGGCGTCGGTGACCGGTAACCGCGCATGATCAAAAACAAGGTGAATGCCTTTGGTCAATCGGAGGCGAACGCCACTCAGCCCGAG
>JBFMDG010000574.1:0-5120 GCA_040754135.1 Verrucomicrobiota bacterium | reverse complement strand
AAGCCGACATCCGCTTTTCCCGCGCGCACGGCCGCAAAAATCTGATCGAACGGAACCACCATGAAATTCAATTCCCGCGCCGGCCGCTGCAGCCAAAGTTGCAACGCCAGAAATGCGCTCGTCATCGTGCCCGGCACAGCAATTCTTTTTCGCGCAATTTCCTCTTTGTCCCACACCGATTTCGCCACCAGCATCGGCCCGTACCCGTCTCCCATGCTCGCCCCGCTCGGCAGCAAAGCGTATTGATCGCTCACATAGGCATAGGCGTGGATGCTGATCGCCGAAATGTCCAACTCACCTCGCGTGGCCCGTTCATTCAATGTCTGGATATCTTGCAGCACATGGCGGAATCGAAAACCACCGCAATCAATGCGCTCCCGCGCCAGCGCATAAAACATGAACGCATCATCCGGATCCGGCGAGTGCCCTAAAGTCAGCTCTGTCATGCGCGCAAAGTATCGGCGCAGCGCCAGAACTGTCGAGAGTCGATTCCACCTCATCTCCAAGTCGCCAAACCGCCGCACAGGCGCACCGGCAACCCGGCCTTGTCTTGCGGTTCCATTGGCGTCAAGTTAGCCCCATGACCGAACCATCCGACAGTCATCTTCAAGCGCTGGCGCAAATGCTGGTCGTCGTGGGGTGTCCGCCGGAAAAGTCGCGCGAAATGGCGGCGCAACTCGACAAACGCGCGCGCCAACTCGCCGAACAAAAACAGCGCACCTACAGCGAAGCGCTCGAACATCTCCTCGCGCTCATGCGGCAAGGTTGGGCGGCGAAATCCCGAGGCCTCTAATTTCTCCAGGCTCACAGCGGCAAGCCGGCAAGCCGCGTGCATTGACTTTCCCCAATCGTCGCGGGACGCTACGCCTCGTTATGATCAAACCGTGGACGCAAATCGGCTCAAAAAAAATCGGCGATTTCCGCATCTTCCAACTGCGCTCAGATCTCAAGATTTCTCCGCGCACCGGCCAGGAACACGATTTTTTCATCCTGGAATGTGTTGACTGGGTCAACGTCATCGCCGTTACGCCCCAGGACGAATTGGTGATGGTGGAACAATACCGGCACGGTTCCAATACGGTGGAACTGGAGATCCCCGGCGGGATGATGGATCCGCAAGAAAGTTCACCGCTCGAAGCCGGGCTGCGTGAACTGCGTGAGGAAACAGGTTACGAAGGTAGCAACGCCCGGATTCTCGGAAAAATTTTTGCCAACCCCGCCATCCTTACAAATACCTGCCACACCATTCTGGTTCAGGACTGCGAATTGAAACATGACACCGCCTGGGATCATGGCGAAGATTTGATCACGCGCCTCGTTCCGTTCCGCGAGATCCCCGATCTGATCACCTCGGGTCGCATCGGCCATTCGCTCGTCGTCGTCGCGTTGTTTCACTACGATCTTTGGCGCCGCAAACACCAGACCGGGTGCAGTTGAACCGGTGCAACCGAAATGCCCAGGTCCTTCCTGGAAATCTGGAGTTGGCTTTCCTCTTTCGAAAACTTTGTCGAAAGCATTGTCGGAAACTTTGTCGATGAAGATACCGACGAAGATACCGACGAAGATACCGACAAAGTTTTCGACGAAGTTTTCGACAAAGACCAATGCAAAATGTCCACACTTCAGTGACGGAGGACCCCTGTCTTAAAGCGTCCGTTCCAGAATCTTCCTCGAGCGCACGAAAGATGGCGATCGAGGGCGGGCGCGCTCCCCAACTTTCCCGCGGGACTCGGAAAACACCGCTCGCGCGTTCGCCCGAATTCGTGACTTTGCCCGTTGTGAATTTCAGTCGCCTCAGATGCTTTTTGCTTTGAGCATGTTTGCGCAATGGAAGTAAACTGTGCCTGTTATGCAAAACCAGATTGCTCGCCGTCATTTTCTTAAACGCACTGCTCTGGCCTCCGCCGCCTTGACCGCGTTTCCAGCCATCGGCACTCGCGGAGCCGAGAGCGCCAATAATCGCCTCCGCGTCGGCGTGATGGGCCTCGGCCGTGGCGCAGATCATGTCAACGCCTTCCTGCAAATTCCCGAAGTCGAGGTGGTTTATCTCTGCGACATCGATGATCAGCGATTCGCCAAGTCGGGCGCTTATTTTGAAAAGAAAGGGTTGAAGCCCCCCAAAACGGTAAAAGATCTCCGCCACATTCTGGACGACAAATCGATCGATGCCATTTCCATTGCCGCACCTAATCATTGGCACGCTCCGGCAACCATCCTTGGCTGTCAGGCCGGCAAGCATGTGTACGTGGAAAAGCCCGGCAGTCATAATGCCCGCGAAGGCGAACTGATGGTGGAAGCAGCCCGCAAACATCAGCGTGTCGTGCAAATGGGAAATCAGCGCCGCAGCTGGCCCGGCGTCATCGAAGCGATCGAGAAATTGCGCTCAGGGGCCATTGGCAAAGTGCTTTCGGCTCGCTGTTGGTACAACAACGCGCGCGATTCCATCGGCCGTGGAAAAGAAGTCCCGGTGCCCGCGCACATCGATTATTCGCTCTGGCAAGGTCCCGCTCCAGAACGTCCTTATCTGGACAACGTCGTCCATTACAACTGGCATTGGCGCTGGCATTGGGGCGGCGGTGAACTCGCCAACAACGGCATTCACGCGCTCGATGTCGCACGCTGGGGTTTGGGCGTCGAATATCCGCGCCGCGTCACTTTCAACGGGGGCCGTTATCACTATCAGGATGACCAGGAAACTCCCGATACCGGCGCGGCGGTGTACGATTTCGGTGACAAAGGAGCAACCTGGGACACGAGCAGCTGTCACCCGCGCAGCGAGGAGAAACTCAGCTTCGTCGTGTTCTACGGCGAGCATGGCTCATTGCACCAGGTCGGTGGCGGTTACAAAATTTACGATTCCAAAGGCAAACTGACGTCCGAACAAAATGGCCCCGGCGGAGATGTCGTGCACTTCCAGAATTTCGTGGACGCCATTCGCTCGAGCAAAAAGTTGAATTCGGAAATCGCCGAAGGCCAGAAAAGCACGCTGCTCTGTCACCTCGGCAATATCGCCTATCGAATCGGTCACACCCTCGATATCGATCCGGCCAGCGGAAAAATCCTGCGCGACCGCGATGCCGGCCGTCTCTGGGGCCGCGAGTATCGCAAAGGTTGGGAACTGAAAGTGTAGCGCCCCGACGACCTTGTTATGAGTGCATTCTCGCGACGGTCCTTTCTCAAATCGGCGGCAGTCATTACCGCTGGCGCTACCCTGCCCCCATGGTTCAGCAAGGAACTCGAATCCCTCGCCGCAACACCTCGGCCGCTTTCGCCCAACGACAAGCCAAATATCGCTTTGATCGGCTGCGGCGGGCGCGGTCGTGGCATTGGCAAAGAAGCCGCCAATTACGGAAACATGACGGCCATTTGCGATGTCGATGAATCGCACCTCGATCAAGCCGCGAAATTGTTTCCTGCGGCCACGCGCTTCAAAGATTTTAGAAAGGTGCTCGCACGCGGCGACATTCACGTTGTGATCAACGGCACTCCGGACCATTGGCATACGCTTGTCAATTTGGGCGCCGTGAAGAACGGCAAGGATGTTTACTCGGAAAAACCGCTCACGCTCACGATTGACGAAGGCAAACGACTGGTGCGAGCGGTGGCGAAGCACAAGCGCATTTTGCAAACGGGCAGCCAGCAACGGAGCGACGCCCGATTTCGGCTGGCCTGCGAATTGGTGCGAAACGGCCGCATCGGCCGCGTGAAACACGTCGAGACCATTCTACCTTCCGGACGTCATGGCGGGCCCTTTGCGGCGAGTGCGGTTCCGGCAGGTTTGGACTGGGAATTCTGGCTGGGTCAAACGCCCAAAGTGGATTACGTCAAAGAACGCTGTCACGGGAATTTTCGGTACTGGTTCGATTATTCGAGCGGCACGCTCACCGATTGGGGCGCGCATCACAATGACATTGCGCTATGGGGCCTCGGACTGGAACGGAGTGGTCCGGTGGAAATCGAAGGTCGATTTTTGATCCAACCCATTTTGGGCGGCTTCTCATTTCCGAGCGAATTCCGCATCCAGTACCAATACGCAAACGGGATCACGCACATTTGTGAAAGTACTTCAAGCGACAATCCGAGCGGCGGCGTGGTTCAGCCAGCCGGCAAACATCATGGCGTCCGCTTCGAAGGAACCGACGGATGGATTTTCGTGACGCGCGGGAAAATCGAGGCCAGCCGCGCGGAGATCCTCAATGAGCCACTTCCATCCAATGCGGAAAGGCTCTACGTCAGTTCCAACCACATGGCCAATTTTTTCGATTGCATCCGCTCCAGGAAACCGCCGGTCTGCGATGCCGAAATCGGCCATCGATCGGTTTCGCTTTGTCACCTGGGAACGATCGCATGCCAACTCGGACGCAAACTCCGTTGGAATCCTGAACGCGAACAGTTCATCAGCGACAAAGAAGCCCAGAAACTGGTCGCCCGCGAAATGCGCAAACCGTGGAACTACAACGCGGTTTAATCCCCCGATTTGGAGTGCGCCGGCAGAACGAAGTGGCGACGGCGCTTTGGCCCCAGCAACACGCGTCGGTAAATCTTTCGCGTTGGGAGTTGGCCAAAGCCGTGTCGCGCGCTCTCGCGCTTGCCACCGCAGCCCAAAATGAGCGGAGTGCGTCCACCGCGTTTTATGGAGTGCGCCGGCAGAACGAAGTGACGACGGCGCTTTGGCCTTGGCGAAGCGTGTGGGTAAATCCAGAGCGTTGGGAATTGGCCAAAGCGGTGTCGCGCGCTCTCGCGCTTGCCACCGCACTCCAAAATGAGCGGAGTGTGTCCACCGCGTTATGGAGTGCGCCGGCAGAACGAAGTGGCGACGGCGCTTTGGCCCCAGCAACACAGGTCGGTAAATCCAGTGCGTTGGGAATTGGCCAAAGCCGTGTCGCGCGCTCTCGCGCTTGCCACCGCACTCCAAAATGAGCGGAGTGCGTCCACCGCCCTTTGGAGTGCGCCGGCAGAACGAAGTGGCGACGGCGCTTTGGCCCCAGCAACACGCGTCGGTAAATCCAGTGCGTTAGGAGTTGGCCAAAGCGGTGTCGCGCGCTCTCGCGCTTGCCACCGCACTCCAAAATGAGCGGAGTGTGTCCACCGCGTTATGGAGTGCGCCGGCAGAACGAAGT
>JBFMDG010000573.1:0-5134 GCA_040754135.1 Verrucomicrobiota bacterium | reverse complement strand
AATTGTCGCGCGCCCGGTTCGCCGAAGCGGCGTCGGCCTACAAGCTCTGCCTGAAAAAAAATCCCTCCCCATTGCAACGTCTTCGCGTTTTCTTATCCCTCGCCCGCACGCTCGACCTGCAGGATCAGGACGAAGAAGCCTTCAGCACTTACCAGCAGTTTGTAAAAGAGTTTCCAACCCACCCGGAACTGCAACCGATTTACGAACGCTTGATCACTCTCGCCACCGATCTCGGCAAACAAAAGGAAGCGGAAGAATACAAAAACGAACTGGCGCGCCTGACCTCGGGCGCGAAATCGTGACGGTGCCCCTCGCCCCATTTTCGCTCCAACCACTTCCTGAGTTCAGCCGACGTTCCATCCTCGTCTCCCCTTCACGGAAGGCGTGACCTGCGCAATGGGATCAGTAAGATGGGCTGGTGAGCGACTTGATCGCGCGCGTGGCGCAACATATTCGTGAACGAGCCCTCCTTGAAACCGGCTCCCGAGTGCTCGTCGCCGCCTCAGGAGGCCTCGATTCCATGGCGCTCCTCCATCTTCTCCTCCGGCTCGCACCGCTCAATCACTGGACCATTCACGTCGCCCATTTCAATCATCGATTGCGCGGCGGCGACAGCGTCGCAGATGCCGCATTGGTGCGCGCTTTCGCTCGCCGCCACAAACTGCCCTGTCATCTCGGTGAAGGTGATGTCCAGCGCCATTCCAGGGAGCTGAAAGTGTCCTTGGAAATGGCTGGACGCGAGTTGCGTCATCGGTTTCTCGCGGAGACCGCGCGGGCCCAAGGCATCGCGCACATTGCGCTGGCGCATCAGGCCACGGATCAAGTCGAGTTGTTCTTTCTTCGTCTGCTGCGGGCTTCTGGTGCCGAAGGTCTGGCCGGCATGCAATGGAAGAGTCCGTCGCCTGCTGATCCGAAGATTCAACTGATTCGTCCATTGCTCGGCATTGCCCGGGTGGATCTCGAGCATTTTGTGAAGCAGGAGAGAATTTCGTTTCGCGAAGATATGAGCAATCGAAACCTGGTTTTTGAACGGAACCGGATCCGCGCCGAGTTGCTTCCGCGACTGCGTCGGATTTGCCGCTCCGACCTCGAAGCGGCCCTCGGGCGGGTGACGGAGTTGATTCGCGCCGAAAACGAATATGTCCAACAGGCCGCAAAAGAATGGCTGAAGCATCCGGAGCATGAATCCTTCAGCAATCTGCATCTGGCCGTGCAACGCGAGGTGATTCGACAACAGTTATGGGCTCTGCAACTCCAGGCCGATTTCGGATTGGTCGAAAGGTTGCGCACCGATCCCGACCGGCCGATGGAAGTGCGCCCCGCCCTTTCGGTGCTGCGCAAGCCGGCGGGAAAACTCGAATTGATCGCGCATCGCCCAAAGGAATTTCAGTCTGCGCTCTGTCATGCCGATCTTATTGGAAGAGGCGGACAGGTGGAGTTCGGTGAGGTGACGGTGCGTTGGAGCAAAACGGCGAACGGTGGCTCGCCGCGCCCGCGCCGCACCTCCGGGCTCGAACAATTCGATGCCGACCGCGTTGGAACGCGTGTGGTTTTGCGGCATTGGCAGCCTGGCGATCGTTTTCAGCCGATGGGATTCGAGCGACCAGTGAAGCTTCAGGACTTATTCGTCAACGCCAAAATCCCTGTCGATCGCCGGCGGCGCCTTGTCCTCGCAGCCACGGAAGCCGGTGAAATTTTTTGGGTGGAAGGATTGCGCATTGGGGAGAGATTCAAGCTCGACAAGTTGACGATGACCCGATTGAAATGGCGCTGGCAACGCAGCAGGTGAACGGAACAATGGTGAATTGCCGGCGCCAAGGCTGGGGCGCGTCCCTCACGCGGGGTCGGCATTTTCCCGAGCCGCGGTTGCATGGCCCGGGGTGTGATGATACTGTTACGCGCGTTTAAAAATTCATGTCCGACGACAAACTCAACCCCAACGAAAAGCGCAACGGCGAGGTAAAGGTGCCGTCGCGCAGCCTTTTGGTTTGGATACTTTTCTTTTCGCTCATTCCGCTGCTGTGGCTGTTTCATGATCGAAAGAACTCCACGTATGAGCCCATCACGCGGCAGCAGCTCGTGCAAATGGTGGACTCGAACCTCATTGTGGCGGGCACAATTCAGTACAACCCCCAGTCTTCCGTCCTGAACGAGATCACCGGCAAATACATGAAAGTGGACCGGGAAGGAAACCCGGTCATGGAGAACGGCGCGAAGGTGCTCGTTCCTTTCAAGATCAAAACCAAACTGGATCAGACACTGGAAAAGAAGCTGCTCGACACGGACAAATTCGAGCCGCTCGAGCCGAACACGCTCGTGATGAATCTGCTCTTTTCCTTCCTGCCCATTCTCTTCATCGCTTTCCTCATCTGGTTCTTCTTTATTCGCCAGATCAAAATGGCCGGCAAAGGCGCCCTGAGTTTCGGCAAGAGCAAAGCCCGCATGCTCAGCAAAGAAAAAAATCGCACGACCTTCAAGGACGTGGCAGGCGTGGATGAAGCCAAAGAGGAAGTCTCGGAATTGGTCGAGTTCCTCAAAGATCCGAAAAAATTCCAAAAACTCGGCGGACGCATTCCCAAAGGCATTCTCATGGTGGGCGCGCCCGGCACCGGAAAGACTCTGCTCGCCAAAGCCATCGCCGGGGAGGCCGATGCCTCGTTCTTCAGCATCAGCGGATCGGATTTCGTTGAAATGTTCGTGGGCGTCGGGGCCAGCCGCGTGCGGGACATGTTCGAACAAGCGCGGAAGAACACGCCTTGCCTCATTTTCATCGATGAAATTGACGCGGTCGGCCGTAGTCGCGGCCATGGGCTCGGCGGCGGCAACGATGAACGCGAACAGACTTTAAACGCTTTGCTCGTGGAAATGGACGGGTTCGATACCCAGGAAGGAATTATTGTCATCGCCGCCACCAATCGACCTGACGTGCTCGATCCGGCGTTGCTGCGTCCCGGCCGTTTCGATCGGCAAATTGTCGTCAATCTTCCGGATGTGCGCGGGCGGGAAGCCATTTTGAAGGTGCACGCCAAGAACGTAAAACTCGATCCGAGCGTCGATCTGGGAGTGATTGCCCGCGGGACGCCGGGATATTCCGGAGCGGAGCTGGCCAATATCCTCAATGAAGCCGCGCTGCTCGCCGCTCGCACGAATAAAAAAGCGATCGGCATGCACGAACTGGAAGAGGCGCGCGACAAAGTGCGCTGGGGCCGCGAACGCCGCAGCCTCGCCATGAGCGATGAAGATAAGAAACACACCGCGTGGCACGAGGCCGGCCATGCGCTCGTGAATGTCGTTATCGAACACACCCATCCGTTGCACAAAGTCACCATCATTCCGCGCGGACAGGCCCTCGGCTCGACCATGTCGCTTCCGAAGCAGGACATTCTCAATCGCCGCCGCAAAGAAATGTTGGCCATGATCGCGGTCACGATGGCCGGACGGATCGCGGAAGAGATTGTTTCCGGAGACATTTCCACCGGCGCCGCGGGCGACATTCAGCAAGCCACCCAACTGGCGCGCGCCATGGTCTGCCATTTCGGGATGAGTGACAAGCTGGGCATGGTGCAATACGGCGAAAATAACGAATACGTTTTTCTCGGCCGCGAAATGATTCGCAGCAAGGATTACAGCGAACGCATCGCCCAGGATATCGACGCGGAAGTCAAACGAATCATCGACGAAGGCTACACCGTTGCCAAAACCATCATCGATCAACATCGGGACAAGCTCGAAATGATCGCCAATGCGCTTCTGGAATACGAAACGTTGGATGGATCGCAGGTGGAAGAAATTGTTAAGACAGGCAAATTAACTCCGCCCCCGCCATCTCGAAATGTCGATGCGCCCACCGGCGCGAAAGCAGCCACGCCGCTGCCAGAAGTGCATAAACCCGCGCCGCCGACTTTGCCTGGCCTCGGTTCCCCTGCCCCGGCCACGGCCTGACGCGTTCCAACGGTCCTTGATTTCTATTTCTCATCGGGCAAGGCGCGCCAGCCTTGTTCGATCGCTGCTTTAAGGATTTCGAATTGCTGGTCATCCAGGAACTCAACCAGCACTTTTCTTTCAGCCGCCGCCGCTTTCAACGGTTCCCTTGTCGCATCCGGATTCTCCTCGACCAATCGCGCACGAATGATTTCGGTCAAGGCGCGTTTCAAGCCCGCCGATTTTTTGGGCGTGAGCGAACTGCGCGCTTCGATGCGCCCAACCAGCCGGGCGGCGATAATGGCCGCTTCCTCTTCGCTCAGTCGATCCACCTCGGCCCCGCGATACCAACCCGCGCGCGATTGAAAATCAGCCAACGCTTTCGATCGGGCTTTCCCTTTGATTTCGGAAGCTTTGTGCGCTTTCAACTGTTTGGTCACATCCCGCCGTGCCTTGGCGTTCGCCTCGGCTTTCCAGACCACGGCGATCAAGGTTCCCGTTCGATTTAACCAGGCTTCGCTGACACTGGAGTCACGCTCCAGTTGCCGGAGAATGGGTTTGGCACGGCTGCCGCAACCAATTTCCGGGGCAGCGCTTCAGGTAAACGGAACGTTGAAGATGCGGATGCGGTCCTTCTCTTTTACATCTGCTGCCAATGAGAGAGGCAGCAGGAAAAGCCAGGCCAAAAGACTGTAAAGCGCTTTGCTCATCATTGGATCCTTTTCTCAAAGGGGTCGTGTTCGAATCGTAAATGCCGCCGCAGGGTTTTCAACCAGCACCTGGTTCACGTCCGTCGCGGTGAATCCGGCTCGTCTCAACGCGGGCACGAACTCTGTAAACACCGTTTCATACCCGCGATAATTGCCGCCACCCGGTTCACCGACATGATACCATCCGGCATCATGCGAGACCAATACTCGATCCAGCAGACCGTGGTCGCGGAGATTCGAAACCAGCTCGAGATGTTGCGTCACACTCCGCGGTCCGATGCCATCAAACTCGACCCACGCGCCGAGCTGCGCTGCCTCGACATGCATTCGCCGGTTCGATTCACTTTGGGCGTGCACCCAGACAAAGGCCGATGCGGCGACTCCTTCCGTGCGCAAGGTTTGCAATTCCTCGCGCGCGGCCGCGCCATTGCCGGTGTGCGCGGCAATGGTCAAACCGGTGGCTCGATGCGTTCGAGCCGCGGCCTGGACCAATTTCCGATGCA
>JBFMDG010000572.1:0-5146 GCA_040754135.1 Verrucomicrobiota bacterium | reverse complement strand
TTTGTCTTCCCACACGTTGAGGAGGAAGAGGAGGACTGAGAAACCGGCGGCGCAATTCCCCGGATTCGTTTTCGCGCGGGGTTCGCACAGGCTTCTGCGATTGCGAGCGAGTTTTTGCTTCGCGCGGCGTTTCGAACAGGTGAGTCGCCGCTCTGAGTGAGTTGCTTCGTTCGCAAGGTGAGGCGGCTTGCTCACATCTGACACGCGCCCATGAGCGTTTCCTGCACGAGCAGTTCCTGATCAAAATTCACTGGCAGTTCGCTTTCACCGCGAATGGCTGAAGCGAGCGCAGCAAATTCTCCAACGTACCGTCGGTAAGCCGGCAACGTCACCGAGTTCATCCCCGCCACGTATGGACCTGCGGCTTTGGCCAGGTCGATTTGCAGCGCGGGCGGTTCAAGCGGCTTCAGCAGCGCCGTGCCGTTCGTTCCCAGGATTTCAAAAAAGCGATGGGCAAAGGCGTTCGGCTGGTGTGTAGCGTTGGTCACGATGGCCAGGGCTCGGTCGAACTCGAAAACTGCCACTGTGTTGTCGGCAAGGTTATCCGAGAGATCCGCATGCCTTTTCAAAAAGGGCGAGACCGCCTTTGGTTTCCCCAGCAATCGCACCACCGGATCGATCAGATGTGAACCCTGCTCGAACATCGCGCCGCCTTTGAACTCGGCCCATTCCGGTCGGCGATCGGGGCTGACCTGGCTGTTCATGGTGGCGCGAACGAGATAAATGCTGCCGAGCCATCCGTTCCGCGCGGCTTCGAGAGCTTTGACGAAACCCGGGTTGTACCGCCACATGTAACCGACTTGCAACTGCCGCCGTTTGGCGCGCGCGGCCGATACCAGCGTTTCGAAATCCGTCAGGCTGGCGGCGGGCGGTTTTTCAACGTGCACATGTTTGCCCGCTTGCAGAGCCAGCATGGCGTCCCGAAAATGATCGCGCACCGCCGATTCCACGACGACCAGCTCGACACGATCGAGGAGTTCCCTAGCCGAGAAGAATTGCACCCCCGCTTTTTCGAAAGTCTGGCGCACCTCTGCATTCGGTTCGGCTGCTCCGATAAATTCGAAATTCGAATCCTCACGAATCACACGAACTTTCTCGCGCGCGTGCGAATGCGCCAGTCCAAGAAAGCCGGTCTTGATCCTGGCTGCGCCAGCCGAGTTCGCCTCGGCGGCAAACAGGCGCGGCGCCGACAAAGCCGCGGCCGTTGTGGCGAATGCATTATGGAGAAATCGGCGTCGAGTGGTTTTCATTGGATGACGAGAAGATTGAAAAGCTCTGGCGTGTCGTTCGGGCCGGACCGGCAGAACGATCCGCATTCATACGATTTGAGTCAGGATTTCATCGGCGATGCCAGAGCATAAAGAAGTAGCCGGCGGGCGACAAGAACGTCTGTCTTGAAAGAGCGGCTGATTTCATTCCAAAACCCCATCAATCGATGAGATCACGTCATCCTCGACGAAAGCTTCGCCGTACTCGATCCCGGCTAACCTGCAACGAGCGTTAAACTGCATGGAAAAGCACGCGGGTTCGCTGCTGATCATTGCTCATCGGTGAACGGAGCTTTCGCTGCGCAGCGTCTGCCGGCTTGGGATTGTACCGTTCGCGCAATGGAACCGAGTGGGTTACGAATCAAATCGCTAATCCGCTGGCGTGGACTGCGCCATGAAGCATCGAGAGTAAGCGCCAAAGTGCGCCAGAGTCCCGCTTACAAAGAACCCTCGGCCACTCATTCGTACCGCAATGCCATCATCGGATCCACACGCGCGGCGCGGCGCGCCGGCAGCCAGCAGGCGAACAGGGCAACGACAATCAATCCACCAACCACGGCCAGAAATGTCATCGGATCTCGCGACTGCAATTCCGGCACTGCCGCCGATAACAAGCGCGCCATGGCCCAGGCGCCCACCGTCCCGATCAACACTCCGGCGCAGCACAAGAACATTCCTTTGCCGAGCACCAGCCAGAGCACATCGCGAATCTGTGCGCCGAGGGCCATGCGAATTCCGATTTCGCCGGTGCGTTGCACGACGAAATACGAAATGACGCCATAAATGCCGAGCGCGGCGAGCACGAGCCCGAGCAAGGCAAAGGCGCCGAGAAAAAAACTGGCCAGCGCAAAATGTTCGAGCAATCGATCAATGGTCTGGCGCGCGGGTTCGAGTTCATTCACCGGCAAATCCGGATCGAGATCCGCCACAGAGCGCCGCACCGCGGTGATCCATCCCGAGGGCGGACCAGCGGTTCGCAGCTCAATGGCAAATGAGGAACGCGGTTCTTGTGCAAATGGCCGGTACATTTGCCAGGATGTTTCCGGCCGCGCCAGATTCCCTGGAAACCGCACGTCATTCACGACTCCGATGATTTCCTGCCAAAGCGGATGGTTGCGATCGCCGCTTCCAATGCGTTTGCCGTTGGGACTTTCATTCGGCCAGAATCGGCGGGCCATCGCTTCATTGATGATCACAACGTCCGGCCGTTTCGCAGCGTCGGTTGCATTGAACAAGCGCCCTTCGAGAAGTCGCATTCCCATCGTGCGGAAATAATCGAGCGTCACCGCCTCGAAATTTCCGATCGGCTCCTGCCCGAGCGGTGGGGATGACTGGCCTTCAATCAAAAATCCGCGCGTTGTGCCAAACGCCCAGATCGGCACGTAAGAAGAGATGCCCACCGACTCGACGCCCGGAAGCGCGGCGAGCCGTTCCTCGAGCCGCTCGACGAACACGCGCCGTTGTTCGGGCGCATCGTACTTTGCCGAGCGCAGCGGAATCCAGCCGGTGAGAAGGCCATCGACACGCCAGCCCGGGTCGTGACGGATGTATTGGTGCAACCCGCGAATGACAAGGCCTGCACCGGTCAGAAGAACGAGCGCCAATGCGACCTCGCCCACGATAAGCGCGTGGCGCAATTTATTTTGTGAACGTGCGGCGGTGGCGCTGCGCGTATTCGCTTTCAGGACGTCGTTCACGTTCGTTCGAGAAGCGAACCAGGCCGGCACCATGCCGAACACAAGCGCAGTCGCGGCCGCGCATGCGAACGTGAACCAAAGCACCTGCGCATCGATCTCCACGGGAATCCCACTGGGCGACCAACGCCGAATCCGGCTGCCGATTTCGTCCTTCAGCCAGCAGGCCAGGAGCAATCCGGCGCCGCCGCCCAGCAGCGCAATCAGGGAACTCTCGACGAGTAATTGGCGGATGAGCCGCCATCGTCCCGCGCCCATGGCCAGTCGCACGGCAAATTCCCGCGCGCGAATGGCCGCGCGAGCCATCTGCAGATTGGCCAGATTCACACAGGCGATCAAGAGGACAAATCCAGTGAGCCCGAGCATCAACCAGGCAAATCGGCGGCTCGCTTCATCTCCAATGGATTCGTGCAAAGGAGCGAGCCGCAACCCGTGATGCGCATTATGTTCCGGATGCGCCTCGGCCAATCGCGCGGCGATCGCATTCAGCTCCGCCTGCGCAGTGGCGCGCGTTGAGCCCGCTTTGAGCCGCGCCAGAACATAAAGCCAATGGTCACGCCGATTCGCCCGTTCCGACGGAGTGAACGCAAGCGGGCGCCACGCGTCGATCGGACCCCAGAGCTGCATGTATTCCGCTGAGGCTGTCAATACGCCAACCACCGTCACATTTTCTCCGTCCATGCGCAGGGCGCGCCCGACGATGTTGGGATCGCCGCCAAATCGATTCATCCAAAATCGGTGACTGAGCACCACGACCTGGCTGCGGCCCGGCTCGTCTTCCTCAGCGCTGAACACGCGACCGAGTGCGGGCGTGACGCGGAGCATGGGAAAGAATTCGGACGTGACCGCTAATCCGCGCAGGGTTTCGGCCGGCTCGCCGGGAACGGCCAGGCTGAAGCGAGTAAACTTAAGGCCGGTGACGTGTTCGAGCGTTGTGGTTTGTGCCGCGTAATCGAAGTAGTTCGCCACGGAATGCGGCCAGGAGCGTGATTGGGTTGAGGTGCGAAACAGCCGCACCAGTTCCTCTGGATCGTCGTAAGGCAGCGGCCGGAACATGAGGGTGTTCATCACGCTGAAAATGGCCGTGTTGGCGCCGATGCCGAGTGCGAGGGTGAGCACCGCGATGGCGGTAAAGCTTGGCGATTGGAACAAGAGGCGAAGAGCTATGCGAATGTCGTTGAACATCGAACCGGTGGTCTTTGCAACAGCCATGCCATTGGAAGCATCCCAGGTAATTCATGGAAATGGCGTAAAGAACGGGCCTCAACGCCGCCATACCGATGCATCGCCAACGCGAATGGGAATTCACCGTCCCATCGCTGGGACAGCTCGCTTTAGAGCCTGTCTGAAAATTGCGTGGGGTCCAGCGTTCAGCAAGGACGCGTTATCTTTGCCATTTTCCATCTGCCATTGGCCACCTCTTACTCCTCCGGTTTGCCTCGGGCGGCGCGAGCTTCCGAGGAGTTATAGAGCGGGTGCTCGGGTTTGAGGTCGCGCAGGAATTCTAATCGGAAATCCATTACCTTCTGCGCGCGAGCCCGCGAGGCACGTTCCTTTTCCGTCAAATGCCGGCGGCCTTCGAATGGGAATTGTTCAATCGACCCCGACCAGCCGGTGAGCTGGCGCGCGCAAGACTCGGCCAGCGCGCTGATTTGCTGCAATTGCCGCACGATGGGCTTGAGCCTCGGCCGATCATGGACGACCGCCATCATCGAACGCACTTCGCCTGACGAACCACGAGCGATGGCGATGAACGCTTGGAGCTCATTCGTGGTGGCGCGTTCAAATCCTTCGGCAATGTTGTTCGAGACTGACAGCGCGGCGCGGTCCAGTTGATTGCGAAATCCGGGTGTGAGCGGGACGTTTGGTTCTTCGAGCAGATCAAGCACGACATTGTAAAGCCGCTTGGCTTCCTGCCAGACGGGCAGTTCTTCGAAGTATTGGTATTTGGCCATGGTGGACCTCCTCTCTTGGGTTTTGGTTGGTGTTGTACGCCAGTGGCGCTTTGCGATGGCAAATAGCCAATAGCCAATGGCAAATCAATTCCTATTTGCCATTTGTCATTTGCCATTTGCCATCGGCCTATCCGCGTTTTGCCGTTTGCCATTTGCCATTTGCCATCAGCCTTTTGGCATTCATGCCTGGTTCAGATTTGAAAGATTGTTTTCTTTCCGTCGCCTTGCG
>JBFMDG010000571.1:0-5165 GCA_040754135.1 Verrucomicrobiota bacterium | reverse complement strand
CGCGGCGCTGCGCGTTTCATTAATCTCGGCGGCGAAAAGGAGAGGTCCGATGAAAATTCCCCTTCCGTTACCACGACGAATTCTCATAGGCATCATTGGTTTCGGGCTGGTTTTGCCAGCCATTCAAGCCCCGCTCCGCGCCGAAGCCGATCCGCGTTTGTATGCCGTCGAGGTCAGCGCCACCATTCAAACTTCACCGGCTCAGATCACGTTGAACTGGCCAGCGCGCGCGGATGCGACACGTTACACGGTTTACCGAAAAAGTTTCACCGACGCATCGTGGGGGCCGGGAGTGGATCTCCCGGGCAGTGCCACGAGTTATAACGATCAGGCTGTGGCGGTGGGCGGCACTTACGAGTACCAGGTGAGGAAAACCACCAACGATGGCTACACCGGTTACGGCTATGTTTACACCGGCATCGAAGCTCCGCTCGTTGAATTTCGCGGCAGAGTCGTGTTGATCGTGGCCAATACCCATGCCGCAGCGCTCGCCAATGAACTCGCGCGCCTTCAACAGGATCTCGTCGGCGACGGCTGGACCGTGGTGCGTCATGATGTATCGCCCAATGACACTCCCGCGGCCGTGAAAGCCAAAATCAAAGCCGAATACGATGCCGATCGCGCCAACACCAAAGCAGTTTTTCTTTTCGGCCACGTGCCGGTTGCTTACTCCGGCGATATCTACCCCGATGGTCATGTAAATCATCGAGGCGCCTGGCCGGCCGATGTTTACTACGCCGAAATGGATGGGATCTGGACCGATCGGCAAGTCACCTCGACCGATGCGGAACGCGATGTGAACTGGAATGTGCCGGGCGATGGGAAATTCGACCAAAGCGTTCTCCCCTCGGACGTCGATTTACAAATCGGGCGGGTGGACCTCTTCAACATGACCAATTTTGCAAACAAGTCGCCCCCGCGTTCCGAGCTCGATCTGCTGCGCCAGTACCTCAACAAGAATCACAATTTCCGCCATCGCCGTTTCACCGTCGAACGCCGCGGATTGATCGTCGATCACTTTGGTCTTCGCGGAAACGATGCAGTGGCGGCGAGTGGGTATCGGAATTTTTCGGCCTTTTTTGGATCGGCCAATGTGCATCAGGGAGCGGTGTCGAACTATCTGGGGATTTTGAAAAACCAAAGTTATCTCTGCACTTACGGTGCGGGCGGGGGAAGCTTTTATTACTCAGCCGGTGTGGCCACAGCCGACGATTTCTCGACCAACGATATCCAGGCTGTGTTTAACTTTTATCTCGGCAGCTATTACGGGGATTGGAACAATGAAAGCAATTTTCTCCGGTCCTCTCTGGGCTGCCCCACTTACACGCTGGCGGTGAGTTACTCTGGTTTTCCGCACAGCTTTTTCCATCACATGGGGCTCGGGGCTTCGGCTGGTTACGGGATCTTGATTTCGCAAAACAACCGCACGAACGGCACTTATTTGCCGCAGGGACAAGGCACGACCCAGGTTCATATTTCCCTTTTGGGCGATCCGACCTTGCGGCTGCACCCGGTCATTCCGCCCGGGCGCTTGACCGGCACGCCCGGCGGTGGCGGGGTCAATTTGAGCTGGGCTGCCTCCACTGACAGCGATATTCGCGGTTATCATGTGTATCGCGCTCCATCGGCCAACGGGCCATTTACGCGGATTAGTGGCAACACACCATTGACCGCCACCACGTTTTTCGACAGCGCACCGGGCGTGAACACGTGGATGGTGCGCGCCATCAAACTCGAACGCTCCGGCAGCGGCACTTATTTCAATGCCAGCCAGGGCGTTTTCTTTACCGGCAGCGGCGGCGGGACCGTCGAGACACCCCCGGCTGCGCCGACCGGTTTGAGCGCCACGGCAAAGTCGTTTTCGCAAATCAACCTGAGCTGGACGGACGCATCCTCGAACGAGAACGGGTTTAAGCTCGAACGCAAAGTGGCTAGTGATTCCAGCTTTAACACGATTGCCACCCTCGAGGCCAACGCAACCAGTTACCAGGACACCGGGCTGGCCGCGAACACCGAATATGTGTATCGCCTGCGCGCTTTCAATAACGTGGGCAATTCAGATTACTCGAATGAAGCGCGCGCCACTACCCCAAGTCTTCCGCAAACGCAGGCGGAAGCAACGCTTGTCCGCGCTGATTCGAATACCCGCGGCACATGGACCGGTGTTTACGGCGCGGAAGGTTTTGTCGTGATTGGCAGTGATCTGAGCATTCCGAGTTACGCAGAATTAATTGCGGAGGGGCATTCGGAGTTCATCTGGAACGACAACACAGACGACCTGCGTGCTTTGCAAAAACCTGGCGCCGCACCTCAGCGCATTGCTGCCTGCTGGTATGCCGGGTCGGAGTTCGTTCTCGATTTAAATATCAACGACAGCCGGGCACGGCGCGTGGCGCTCTATTTTCTCGATTGGGATTCCATCGGGCGAGGAGTTCGAATCGATGTCACCGATGCCGGCAACGGCCAGGTGTTGAACAGCCAGACCTTAACGCAATTCTCGAACGGTCAGTATCTCGTGTGGGACATTAAAGGCCATGTGCGCATCCGCGTGATCCGGACAGCCGGGCCAAACGCGATCGTCAATGGGATTTTCTTCGATGCACTCCCGGCAGAACCGATCGTCGAGCCGGTAACCCTATCGCAAGCGCGTGTCAATGCCGGCAATTTCGAAATGCGGATCATTGGAAAGGCGGGACAAAAGCTCGTAATCGAAGCCTCGCCTGATTTGAAAACCTGGAGCGAAGTGGCGGCGAAAACCCTGGTTACCACATCACTCGACTTCAGTGATCCGGCGTCAAGCGCGCGGCGATTCTATCGCGTTCGTTCCATACCCTGAGCCAAGTCGCATTCGCGCAGTTTTCTGGCGAGAAAATCCTGTTCGGATTTGAGATCAGCCAGGCGGAGTGCCTGCCGCAAATGCGCGGCGGCTTCTGAAGATTTGCCCAGCTGAAACTCGAACTCTCCGAGCACGGCATGGTACAAGTAGTAACTCTCGATGGATTTTCGATCCGGAATACTTTCCAAAATCAGAATGGCCGCTGCTGGACCGTTCACGTGCGCGACCGCCACCGCGCGATTCAAGGCCACAATTGGAGATGGATTCAATTCAATCCAGCGATCGTAAAGCGACAGGATGCGCGGCCAGTCGGTTGATTCATAATTGGGCGCGGTGCAATGGCAGGCGGCAATCGCCGCTTGCAAATGGAACTCGGTGAAAGTGGCGCCCGTTGCGGATTGATCGAGATGAGACAGGCCGCGCGCGATCAACTCCGTGTTCCAGTGGGATCGATCCTGCTCCGCCAGCCGCAGCAAGTTGCCATCGGCATCAACACGCGCGGGAAGGCGCGCGGCATTCAGGCACATGAGTGCGAGCAGCGCATGGACGCGAGGTGCGTTGCCAACGGGATGCTGCGAGAGCAAGGTGGTCAATCGGATCGCTTCCTGGCAAAGTTCAGCGCGCACCAGATGATCGCCCGAGCTGGCTTTGTAACCTTCGTTGAATAACAAGTAGAGCGTTTCCAAAACGCCTTCGAGACGGCGCGAACATTCTTTGCCCGCTGGAATCTCGAAGGGAATTTTCAACTCGCGGATTTTGTGCCGAGCCCGCACCAATCGTTTGGCAATGGCCGCTTCCGTCGTCAAAAAAGCGCGCGCAATTTCCCCCACACTGAATCCGCAAAGTGTTTTCAAGGCGAGGGCTGATTGCGCTTCCGCAGGGACTTGTGGATGACAACAAGCGAACATCAAACGCAGGCGGTCATCGCGTATTTCCTCTTCGAACAATGGCGAGGTGTCGGCCGGGATTTCGGCGCCGGCGCTTTCGAAGGCGACCGTTATTTTCGGCACTTTCTGGCGGAAAAGATTTTCGCGACGCACCAGATCGAGCGCGAGATTTTTAGCGGTTTGAGTGATCCACGCCGCCGGGTTCTTCGGAATCCCATAATACGGCCAGGTCTGCAATGCGCGCACGAGGGCTTCCTGCACCACATCCTCGGCAAGATCGAGCCGATCAAGCCCAAACAGCCCCGTCAGCACGGAAACAAGTTTGCCTGATTCGTGACGGAACAAATGCTCCGTCAGCCGGGAGATTTCCCCGGCTGACGGAGAGGGCGTTGGGGCGTGGTTCACGCGCTTGCGATCCACGAACTGGTCATCAGGCCGTTGCCGGCGCGTATTCCTGCTGGGCACGCTGGCTGGTGGGGCATTGCGCGGCCACCGTGCGCACTTCGACGGTCATGCCATACTCCAACGCGGGACATTCCCGGGCGATTTCCACGGCCTGATCGAGCGTCTCGACCTGCAAGAGAAAATAGCCGGCAATGGCTTCTTTGGATTCGGCGAAGGGTCCGTCGGAAACGGTGCGTCCCTGTTTGCCGGAGACGATGCGGCCTTCGTGGGTGAGCGGCTGGCCGGCTTTGACGACCCCTTGATTGGTGAGGCGTTCGAACCAGCCCATCCAGCGGGTCATGACATTTTGGATTTGCTCGGGAGAGAGGGTCTTGTCCCAATGGGTGCCGCGAAACAACAGCATGTACTCTGGCGTTTTGTTTTGCTCGTTCATATTTGGTTACGGTTTTGGTGATGGTTGAGTGATCAACCGGTTATGCATTTCGCTGATACGACGATCAAGCCTTGAGATTGAGGACAAGCTTTGCCGACTTTTTGCGCATGAACCTCGAAGGACAAGGAATCAAATTGCGCCAATGGACGGAAGCGGATTTCGAAAGCTTCGCGGCCATGAACGCCGACCCCGCGGTCATGGAGTTTTTCCCGAACCGATTGTCGCCCGAGGAATCCCGCGTAACCATGGATCGGCTCAAACGCAGCATCGAAGAACGCGGCTGGGGATTGTGGGCCGTCGAGATCGATCAGGCGTTTGCTGGTTTTACCGGTCTGGCCGAACCGAGATTTCAAGCGCGCTTCACACCATGCGTGGAAATCGGGTGGCGCTTTCATCGACGCTATTGGGGTCAGGGATATGCGCTGGAAGCGGCGGGCGTTGCGTTGCGATTTGCCTTTGATGATTTGAATTTGGGCGAAGTGGTCTCGTTCACGGCGAAATTGAATGTGCGTTCGCAACGTTTGATGCAGCGCCTTGGCATGACGCATTGTCCTGCGGATGATTTCGATCACCCGAATGTTCCGGCGGGTCATGTGTTGCAGCC
>JBFMDG010000570.1:0-5166 GCA_040754135.1 Verrucomicrobiota bacterium | reverse complement strand
TACAGCCCACTGCGGGGATGCTCGGTCCTCGCCGCCTTGGCCACGGCCAAAATCCCTCGCCGCAGGACCCCACGCAATTTTCAGACAGGCTCTAAGATTTTCAATCAAGGAAAGGTGGGACGAATTTTCGACAAAGGTGTGACCGCAAATCTGCAAACTCCAGTCGCGGGTCAGCGACCGGCCAGCGACTCGTGCCACTCTCGTGGCAGGCTGCTTCTTTCGCTATCCTCGCAACGTTTGGAGTCGTGACTTGCGCTCCGCGCCGTTGTCGAACTCGCATGACAATGGATTCCCGAACTGAGCGGGGACTGACGCTGATGGAATTGCTGGTGGTGATCAGCGTCCTTGCGATTCTTGCCGCCTTGCTGCTGCCCGCCCTCAGCATCACCAAAAAGAAAGCGCGGCAAACGGTTTGCATGAATCACCTCAGACAAATCAATCTTGGAGTGCGGATGTATTCGGATGATGCAAGTGACCGGCTTCCGACGCCAGGAGCCGAAACCACCGCCACCAACCGCACGCTCCTTTATTCCGGTTACAAGGAACTGGTGAAGGATTATCTCGGGTTGAAAGGCGCTTCCTCGCAGAGTCGCAGCATTTTCACCTGTCCTGCGGATGTCTTTTACCCCAGCTTTTTCCAGACGAACAGCGCGCCCGCTCACAACGTGCGCCAGAGCCTGCATCAATTGCCGCTTCTGGATTTCTCAAGTTACGTCTTCAACGGAGGCGACAATACGATTCGCCGCAAGGGCAGGGATACGTGGAAAGTAGTGGGATTGAACGGCCACACTTTCAGTTCCGTAAACCGGCCCGGCCGAACCATTCTTGTTTGCGAAGCCTCGGCCACGATTCCTTGGTCGTGGCACAACCCTGTCCTCGACAAGTTGCAATATGGCGACGCCAAAAATATCGTGAGCTTCGTCGATGGTCATGTGGCTGGCATCAAGATTTTCTGGGACGGCCGTCGTCTTTCGAATGGCGCCTTTTTGTTTGCCTTCAACTACGATCCTCCTGCCCATTACGATTACCAATGGAGCGCCGATTGAAATTCCGAATTGGCCATTGGACACCGCCAATCAGGTAA
The DNA here is from genome assembly GCA_040754135.1 of Verrucomicrobiota bacterium. Lineage (GTDB taxonomy): Bacteria > Verrucomicrobiota > Verrucomicrobiia > Limisphaerales > SIBE01 > JBFMDG01. The sequence goes on along the minus strand of JBFMDG010000570.1, from coordinate 4,082 downwards.
TTTGCAAATCAGCCGCTTGCTTTGGCGACACAGAAACTTCCGCGACGCTTTTACCTTTCTGTGACGGCCGCCGTCTTTTGAATGGCGACACAGAACCTCTTGAATTTGAGGCCGCTCCGTCGAGCAACTCCTCGCGACCTACCAACTACCAACGATCTCCGCTGACACATCTTGTTCGATGGCTCACGCTCCTGCAATTCCGTGCGAAGTGATCAGCGTAAAAATTATGCAAATTGATCTGTATCGACTTTCACCAATCAAGGAGCAACGATCTGACCGCGGCAATAAGAGCGGCTTTCTTGTTGCCTTTGCGCCAGATGACAGCGCTTATCCATCCAACGGCAACTAAAAAGCTGGCTGCTAGCGGCCAAATAATCTCATGCGACAGGCACGCCACGACGAGCAGAAGCACGCACAAGAGAATGCAGATTCGCTGCAATCGTTTCACGCTAATCACCTCTACAAGTAAGTCACAATCTCCAGACCCGATCGCCACAAAGGCATTTGTCGGATTTGGTTCCATGCTCCTCCAAGCGTTTCGCCTGGATCATCAATCAAAGTGCCGAATGGCGCAAGACCGAGAAAATTTCGGAGATTTCCTGGATCAGGATCTGGGATTGCCTCCTTACATTGAGTAGCGCCCTTACGTAATTTCAAACCTGCTCCCGCCAAATCCTTAATTCCCAATCCAACTGCTGGAACACCAAAGCCCATAAATGTTGACGACCCTCCAGCGACAATCAATGCGACTCCGCGTGATGCCTGGAATCCGCCCCAACCTATACTTCCAGCGCCAACGATAAACTTGGTGTAATTAAATAACCCGAATGGGTCCACGTAAAACGTCGGAGCGTTTCCACATGTGGTGTAAAGATTAATTCCACCAAGCTCGTGAATTGGATCCCTGTTCAGCCACCTCTGGATATTCGGGTCATAAAACCGGTAACCGTAGTAGTACAGCCCCGAGTTCACATGAAACTCCTTGCTTGAAAAGCGGTAAAGGTTCGCGCCTGCCTGAGTCCCGCTGCTCGTCAGGAGCTTCCCGTAAGGATCGTATTTGTAACTGGCGGAAATGGATTGCCCGGAATCCACCATGGCCGTGATGTTGCCATTCCCATCGGCATGGTAATGGTGGTGCGTGCTCCAGTTGCCCGTGCCACTCGAATATCCGGTCGAGCGCGAGAGCATCCCGCCAATCCCGCCCGCTCCCTCGAAACTGCCGCTCAGATCGGTGCCGCGGGTGTACTGCACCGTCGGCGTGTTCGAACTGTTCCGTTCCTGAATCACCAGATTGCCGTCGTACACATACCGCGTCTCGCTGCTCAGTTGCCACGCGCCGTAGCCGCTGTTCCAGGTGTACTCCTTCTTCACCCGCCGCCGCATCCGGCCGTCATACACAAACTCCACCTTCCACCGCGCGTAATCGGGCGTGTAGCTCGTGTCCGTGGCCACACTCGCCAACTGATTCTCATCGTCGTAGATGTACGTGAGCGAACCGTACGAAGGGCTGGACCACGATTTCGAAATCAAATTCCCGTTCGAATCGTAGGAATACGAATTGACCCCGTCGCTGGTCAGCTGGTTCTGATTGTCCACCGTAAACGTCTGCACTGAGCCGTTGTTGGTCCGCTGATTCAAGTTCCAGCCCGGATCGTACTTGTAGCCCATTTGTTCGGTGGAAATGGGACTGCCGCCGCTGGTGTAACCTTTGCCGCTCTGCAATTCGCTGACGGTGTCGTAAGTATAATCGACGTAGCTGCCATCGGTACGCGTTTGTTTCGTCCGTTGGTGTCCTGCGTTGTAAACGTAAGCGTGCGAATTGAGCGTCGAATGGCTCGAGTTGTTCAGTTTGGTGGTCAACATCCGGGAGACGCTGTCGAACGTGTTCGTGATGTACGAGGAATTCGGCAGGGACAACTTCTGGATCAGGGCGCTCGCGGAGCTCGCCCCTCCGACACCTGAGGAATACTGGTAGGAGAACGTGCCCGCCTGCGAGGTCACATTGGTGAGCCGTTTGGCAGCATCGTAGCCGTAAGTTTGAATCCAATTGCCGGTCGGCTGCTGGTTGGTGAGGCTCGATCGCAGCCCGACACCATTGTAGCCGTAACTGACGGTGTCGCTCGCCCAAGGGCCATCCTCGATTTTCAATCGGCCACCGGCCCAGTAGGCATTGGTGGTTGTGCCTGCGGCATCGACCATGTTCGTCACCGATTCAAAGCATCAAACTTGAATGGCAATTTAACGAAATTGCTCTTAAGGACTGAAGCCAAAATAAGCAGGGTCGAAAATCGGTTCCAAGGCCCATAAATGAAAACAAAGCAGGCGCGCCTGCACGCGCCTGCTTTCGATTTCTGAATACTTCGCCTGCTTACGGCTGGCAGACCACGATCAGCACATCGCTGAACTGGCCGACTTCTTCATCCCCCTGCAGGTAGATGGCTCGGTATTCCCGCATTTCCGGTTTGCCCGCCACCAGGCAGGGACGGTTGTCGTTATACGGCGCAAAGGTGTCGCGCGCCAAAAACGTGAATTGCGTTTCCGTGTCGCGCCTGCTGTAGATGGCCACTCCCTGGAAGGATTGCTTGTTAAACCCCAGTTCCACTTCGCCGTTGGGCTTGACTTCGCCTGTCAATACCGGCTTGGCGTTGTCCACGTCCACGTTTTCTTCCGGACCAATGATCCCGAGTGACTCCCCAATGGCGGGGGTGTAGGCCGGATCGAGCTTGATCTTGCGGACCAGCTTGCGAATCAAGGAGAGCGTCTGGGCTCGAATCGCATCCTTGTTCTCGGCGGTGCTCTTCAATTGCGCCTTGGCGGCGGTGACTTCATTGAGCGCCTCCTGAAAATTATCTTTTTCGGTGGCGACCTGGTTGGCCTCGGCCTGCGTGATCGTGGTCAGGGTATTCAAGAGACCGAGGAGCACTTGCACGAAGTGAATGATCCACAGAAGCTGGTTGGCTTCGGAATCGGGGATGTAACCTTTCTTTGCCATACGGATTTTCCTTTTCCCCTCTGCCTGGTTGTTTTTGGTTTGATGAAATCCTCACCACGAGGATTCCGATCGAGCTGCCATCCGCTCCAGGAGTGGACCCCGCGCATGGGCAACTCAAAACCCGCGGCCGGTTTATTCTTCTTCAACGCGTGTAAACCAGACACTGCCGGTTTCTATTGTCTAATAGCGGCAGGAGGTCAAAACGTTACAAGGCCTCCACATTTTTTTAATTTTTTTTACCAACGCCCTCCCGGCCGTGAAACCAATCCTGACCCAAGGGGAGGCGGCAAATGGTTAATCTCAGCCGTCCCGGAAATGGGAAAATGGCCGAAAAGGACCGTTTCTGGCGTAAGTCCCTCGTTTCCAAGCCAGTCCAGACAGGTTTCAAGCCCGGCAAAAGGGGTTGCGGCTCATTTTCAGCCCGTGGAACCAAATTCCTGGCGTGCGGCGGGGCTTTCCTGGCGTGCGGCGGGACCGGCAGCACTTGCGGCGCGAGTGTCCTGGCTTGCGGCGGTACTCTTCTGGCGCGCGGGGCGCGTTCACTGGCGAGTTGCACGACTGGCACGGCGTGTTGGACGGCTCGACACATTGCGGCGCGACTGTCCTGGCTTGCGGCGCCGATTCCCTGGCGTGCGGCGCGAATTCCCTGGCGTGTTACAGGCGTTCCCACGCGCGGCGCGGATTTCCTGGCGTGCGGCGGCAAGTTTCCGGCGTGCGGCGCGAGTTCCCGGGCTTGCGGCGGGACCGGCAGGACTTGCTACGCGAGTGTCCTGGCGTGCAGCGGGACCGGCAACTCTTGCGGCGGCGAATTCCTGGCGCCTGGCGTGCGCTTCACAATCGCCTTGGCTTCGAGGCGGGGCGCCTCGAAGTGCGCCCGAGGCGGGCGCGCTCCCCATCGCTGCTGCGCAGCGCGTGACGGGAGCGCACCCGTGCCGGGTGTGTTGCCTGAGTCATCGTGGGAATCTTTTTTTGGTGCGGTGGTTTCCGTTGGAAATCGTGCGCTTCACAATCGCCTTGGCTTCGAGGCGGGGCGCCTCGAAGTGCGCCCGAGGCGGGCGCGCTCCCCATCGCTGCTGCGCAGCGCGTGACG
>JBFMDG010000569.1:0-5166 GCA_040754135.1 Verrucomicrobiota bacterium | reverse complement strand
GGCAGGTTGAAGACGAGCATTCCGCCCGCATCCTGCAAAAGCCCTTCAACATTCGCGAAGCCTCCGACCTCATCAAAGCGATGCTCAGCCAGGCGTGAAGCGGGGGGTCTGCGTTAGCGCAGCAGCGGCTGGGGAGCGCGCCCGCCCCGGGCGGAATTCAGCCCGCTTACCTTTTCCACGGTGACGGTGTATTGAATCGTTCAGGTTACACGCTGGATCGAGACCTGGCAGCCAACATTCCTATCGCTCGATAATATTCAGCCTTTTCATCCGGCCAATCGGCCTGCAGGAATACGCTAGCTTACGATCGGACATGAAAGCTGGGCAATGAATATGCGAATTTCCGCAAAGGGCCTCTCTGCGTCAGCCGAACCCAGACAACTAGCGTCATCGAGCGCCGCACCGAATCCGCGGATCCGCGGTGAAGTTCCCATTCCGAGCACGGCAATCGCACCCAACTGCAACGCGCTTCCGGCCGCATCATGCTCAGGCGAGCGCGCTCGTACCGCGCGCAAGCCTCGGCAAACCAGTGCCCAACGGAGGCGCAGTGTTGCGCCGCAAAGTTCGCAAACAACATCGCCTCCGGCCTGGCCTCCGCATGCCGTCCCGGACCGCTGCACGTTTTGAATTCCTGGAAAAGTTCGCGGAACGCGTCCGCACCGAGCGCGTGGAAGGTCAGCGGCATCAATTTGCTGAGTTCGTTGAGCCGTTTCTGGCGCAATGCCAGCGCGAACATTTTCACCTGGTCACGCGGCACGCGCTCGAGCACTTCCATCGAGCTGCCGGTTTGCCGAGCCCATTGCTCCGAAAAAGACGGCTCTTCACAGAACCGCACAATCAATTCCGGATCAGTGTACAGCCGGGCCAGCAACGCTTGGGTTTGATTCAGGTCCATCGCGAAAATTGGCGGCCAATCTTCCGGGCGCGTTCCAGCTCAGGCAGCAGGTCAGCAAACGGTGGCAGGTTTTCGTCGCGTTCCAGAATAATTCCTTTGACCGGCGCTTTTTCAACGACGCATTCGAGCAAGGCCCACACGGCAGGAGGAGTGGGCTGCGAGTGGCTGTCCACGAGCTGGCCGTTTTGGTCGTGGCCGCCGGCGAAATGGAGCTGAACCACGCGGTCCCACGGCAGTTGTTCGCAAATCCCGTCGAGATCATGCCCGTGATTGACGGCGTTGGTGTAAAGGTTGGTCACATCGAGCAGCCATCCGCACCCGGTGCGATCCAGGAGTTCCGTGAGGAATTCCGCTTCGTTCATTTCTCCGGGCAACGCCACCGTGTAGGTGATGTTTTCCAGGATGAGCGGGGCGTCGATGGCCTGGCGCGCGTCCGCCACGTTGCGGCCAAGAGCATCGATCGCTTCCCGCGTAAAAGGGAGCGGTGCGAGATGGCCGATGTGCACGCCGCCGGCCCGCGTAAACGCAATGTGCTCGCTCCACCAGGGCGGATTGAGCTGGCGGACGAGGGCGGAGAATTTTCGCAAATATTCCTGGTCGAGTCCTTCGGCGCTGCCGAGCGACAAATTCAATCCGTGCGGGATGAGCGTGAAATGAGCGGCCAGCAATTCGAGCTCGGCCTCTTTTTCAGGAGTGGCATCGAAATAATGGTCCGCCGTGATTTCGAGGAAATCGACGGCCGATTGGTTGAGAAATAAATCCGCTCGAAACGGTTCGCGAAACCCGAGGCCGACGCCCAAAGCAGGCAGTGTTCGCAAGGAGTCCATGCGCGTTAACTGCCGCAACCGCCGCAGCCGCCTCCACAACCGCCGCCGCACGAACTGCCGCACGAGCTCCCGCAGGACGATCCGATCGAGCTGTTGCCGTCGCTGCCTGAAGCGCGTTTGAACATTTTTGGATAATAACTGTAGGGCGTGTTTTCGAGCACGCCCACACCGTAAACCGCGCTCATGAGCAGCAGCGTTTGATCGGAGGTATCCACCATCGGTTTGGTCGGGCGCGGTTTGAAATTGTAAAACGCATTTTGCAGCCGCTCCAAAAACGCACGGCCCCGCTGGGTCAATCTGGACTTGCGGCAGAGAACCCCCAGGACAATCAGGCTGATCACGCCCATGACAATGAGGAAACCAACGTTGTAACGGCCTTTGCTCAATGCCACGGCGAGTTTGTAGGCGCCCAGCCCCACGATCACGGCGGCGCCCGCCAGCCAAACCGCGCCCGAGAAAGGCCAAGCATCGGGCTGTAGCAGCTCCTCCTTTTTCAAGGCCATTTCATAAGTTCGGCAGACCGATTGCACCGCGGCTTTCAAACCGGCATCTCCAAAAATGTTGGAGATCTTGCGGGGCGTACCGAAACAATCGAAGATATTCGACTCGAGCTCGGTGAGGTGACGCTTTTCCGGATGGTTTTTGGCTTGCTCGATTTTTTCTACCGAAGAGGAAAACCAGGACTTGGATTGCGGCGCGACTTTCAGGTAGCCGCGCTTCATCAAATCAAAGATGACGATCCGCAAGACTTCGTTCTCGCCGCCGCGCAAATAAGCCAGCTCGTAAGGGTCCACGTCCTTCGGGACGGGCGGCACCGACCGATGCCGGCTGCGATCCAGGCGAACTACTTGCCATCGGCAGAGCGCCAGTGTGGCGGCAATGACCACTGCGTAGAAAATCAGGAACACCGGGCCCTGCATATTCCCGATCGGATTGTCGGTCAGCCAGTTCATGCCGCGGTCAACGATTCCGCCAGATCGACCGCTTGCTGCACCAGCTTCATGAAAGTGTTGTACAGCTCTTTCAGCTCTGCGGGCGATGGTTTGAGTATTCCCAGTTTGAGATTCAAAAATGTTTCGAGTGCCTTCGGATCAAAGCCGAGTTTCGCCGCGGCATCGATGGTGGCGGCTTTGGTGGTCGAGCTTGCCCCCGTTTTCAACTCGATCAGCAAACCGAGATTGATCAAAAGCGTGGAAATGCTTCGCCGAAGTGTTCCCTCGATTAATTCCGGGCGATGCCGGCGGTCCAGATAAAACGCGCGCAGACGCAAGTTGAGGTTCACCAATTCTCGCGCGCATTGCCGGCGCAGCCGGTCCTTGGGAACGTGGAAAGCCGCGGCGATATCGCGTCCGCACAACACACGATGATGCCGCTGGATATCGAGAAATTTGGTCGGAAACACTTCCGCGGAATCGGTCAGATCCCCTTCGGTCAGCACCATCACATTGAGGCGAATAGCCAATCGCGCCTGCTCGATGGCAGGTGCGATGCGATCGAGAGTCGAAAGCTCGATGGCTGGCAAAACGACGAGCACATTAACATCCGAGGTGGCGGGATGGAATTCGCCTTTGGCCAGACCGCCATAAAGCAGGATGGAGGTGATTTGGTTCGGGAGCGATTGGGAGAACGACTGACAAAGCGTTTCGAGCGCGGTCCGCACTTCCACCGGGAGATCGGTGGGAATGGATAGATTCATAGCAGGACCTGTATTGTTCGGTGGTAACGCGAGCTGGTTTCGCGTTCGATTAACCCAAACGCCTGTGCGTTTGCCAAGCTGAATTCCAGTCCTTCCAGTCCTTCGCGCGCGCCCGACCAGTCACGGTTTCAAAACGATCTTGCCCGAAAGCGTGCCTTTCTTGCCGAGGGTATTTTCTTCCTGCAACCGATGGGCGGCGGCGGTCTCGGACAAAGGCAGCACGCGATCGATTCTTGCGCGCAGTTTTCCCTCCGCAAGCCAGCGGTTGATTTCATCGGCGGAGGCGCGCTGTTCCGCGGGCGACGCATTGAACATGGCGAAGCCGTGCAACGAACAATCTTTTACATAAAACGGGCCGACCGGAAAAACGGGGCGCGCATCACGGCCGGCCATCACGATCATTCGCCCGCGTCGGGCGAGGAGCGGAACGGATCGTTCGAAGTTTGGTTCGCGCAGAGTTTCCCACCAGACATGGACTCCTCCCGGCGAGAACTCCTGGATGGCCGCATCGACATTGGCCGTTTGGTAATTCACAGCGGCATCGGCCCCCAGCGCTTTGGCTTCGGCGACTTTGTGGTCCGTTCCCGCGGTCGTGATCACGCGGGCCCCCAGCGCCTTGGCCATTTGCACGACAGTGGAACCCACGCCGCCCGTGCCGCCATTGACGAAAAGGGTCTCGCCCGCTTGCAACCGCGCGTGCCGCACCAATCCGAGATGAGACGTAATCCCCACCAGCGCGAGCGCCGCCACTTGTTCCTCGTTGATTCCCGCCGGAATCGCATAGAGCCACTCCTCATCCACTGCCGCGAATTCAGAAAAGACTCCCTGCCGCCCGAGCAATCCCTGGTTGCTGCCCCAGACTCGATCGCCGGGCTTGAAGCGCGTCACTTTCTCCCCCACTTGCACAACCGTCCCGGCAAGGTCGCATCCGACAATGAATGGCAAGGGCAACGGCATTTTCACCAGGCCAGCGCGGATGTAGGTGTCGATCGGGTTAACTGCCACGGCCGCCACCCGCACCAGGCACTGCGCCGGGCCAGGCTCAGGCGTTGGTTGATCGCCGAATTGAATGGCCTCGGGCGGCCCCGGTTGCTGAAGGAACGCGGCTTTCATAAGTTCAATTAGTCGGGAGTTCCCCGGAACTTGTCAATTGCGACAACAACAGATGCCGCCGGCAAGAAACAGCCAAGTGCGGTGGTGATGACCATCGGTGAACGACGAATTCAAACTGAACCGAACCGGATTCTTTCCGCCGACGCAACCGCTCCTATTTTTTGTTCACTCCACTCAAGCCGTGAAGCGAAGCGTCGGAACGTTTCTGCTTTCAACGCCGGCGCCATTTTTCTACATTGCGCGAATTCTCGCCATGAACACAAATCCATCGCCCTCAGGAAACGGCCTTCGATTCTCGCGCATCACTTCGTTCACAGTGTCGTTGTGTGCGTCCATCTTGGTGATGGATGCGATGGCTGCTGATTTAGCCGCGCTCCGTCCAGCGATCACCCTGCAGGCTTCGTTCGATGGCAGTGCCGACGCTGAATTTGCTTTGGGCGATCGGCAAATTCATTCCGCTCCGAGCATGGCGAAGCCGCGCGTTGGCCGGCCGGGTTTGCCGTCAAGCGGTGTCGTCACCCTCGCGCGTGGTGAGGGCCGGTTTGGAGATGCGTTGCGGTTTCATAAAAAAGTTTCCGACATGGTGTTTTTCATGGGGGAAAAGAACATGCATTACCTTTCGAAAAATTGGAGCG
>JBFMDG010000568.1:0-5171 GCA_040754135.1 Verrucomicrobiota bacterium | reverse complement strand
ATCGACCATAGCCAAGACGAACTATCCGATGAATTCCGGTGCTTCGCCCTCCAACACAAAAGCACAGTCGTTGGATACCTCCAGTACAGTTATTTTCGAGAGGAGCACGTCTTTTTCTTCGAGTACCTTTGCCTTCGTGATTTCAGCCGTTCAGGCTTACTCCCCAGTGAAGCAACACAAGCGATCGCCGATTATCTCGCCCAAAACTATGATTCAGGATTCACCCTTGTCTTCGAGGTGGCCCAGATTCGGTCCACGGCAGGTACATGGGAACCTGATACCCGCTTGCTGACTTATTTCACTCGATTCGGATTGCGTCGAGTTGGGTTTGATTATCATTACCCCATCCTCCAATCGTATGAGGGTGAGATCAGCTATCCTGCAGACCTGATGGTGCTCCTCCCCACTCGAAGGACTGTCGTCACTGCATCTGAATTAAGGACCATTTTGAGATGTATTTATTTCAAGCATTACCTCAGATGGGATCGCCCGTTCCTTGAACCTGAGGCATTCAGTGAACGCGAGCACTTGATCCACCAGTTATATTCGCGCCAAGTAGCGCAGATCAGCGCGAACGTTTCCTTCAAGACATTTGGCGATGATCGTCGCTTGCACAGGAATTATTTTGCAAATACGCTGCCGCGAATTCGAACAGTTGCCGGGCAAGTGTTTGGCCCCAAATTGCCAAGATTGATCGCGGTCATTGGGGTTCTGCTGGTCGCCCAGTGGATTCTTGGAAGTGGATGGATGCTGGTGCCCTTCGTGCCGGCAGTCGCGGCTATTTACTGCCTTGCTGAAGACACTGATGCGTCGAGAAAGCTCTTCGTTGTCGCTATGTCTAAGCTCAGAGCCGGTAAGCCACGAATGTGACGAGTTCAGCCCAGTAGCTGAGAAATTTAATCTCGCTGAACAATCTTTCCAATCGTAGGGAAATGACTAAAGAGGCTCCACATTTTCGGGCCAAAGCCGAGCAAGTATGAGTCCCAAATCTGGCGTGTATCCCAAAACCTGCCGATTCGAGAAGCGAGGAAATGTAATTGGGGTCATAAACCCAGATTTGCTCAGGTGATCCATTGTACTGGTCGGTGATCATATCAGCAGCTCGGCCAAATGGATTTTTGAACCAGAAGCGAATCCCTCGACTACTTGGAAAATCACAGATCAGCGTACCGCCTGGCACCGCCACTCTGGCAAATTCTTGAATAGCTCGACTTGGGTCACAGTAGGCGAGTACCTCACCGACACAAATGATCGCGCCAAAAGTTCTCGCGGCGAACGGCAGGCATTCTACTGTCGTACATACTGCCGTTCGAAAGCCTGAAAGGGGGCTCGTGAAAAGATCAACCGCAACTTCACACCATGGTTCAACTCCAAAATGAGTGTTCACACCGGCACCTGCATTTAAGAGCCAGCGAGAGTTTGTTCGCTTAACCTCCAAATGGGATGCAATCAGTCGCGAGGATCGCTCTCCAGCGTACGAATGCCACAGATCTTCTGAGATCGCATCAACATCGTAACGCCATCGTAAATGCTCCCGGGGGAAGCCCGGCAGTCCTGGATCGCAGGATAATCTCAAGTTATCCTGCGTACAAATACCTTGTGTACGTATCGTTCCTGAGGCTAGTGGAATTCAGATCCGCACGAGATGACGAGGATGTTTCGCGAAAAGAAATTTGCGATGCGCGTTTGCCGTTACCTGTGCGTAAATTGTTGTCGTGGTGATTGTGCTGTGACCAAGAAAATGCTGTAAGTAACGAAGATCGAATTCCTGTTCCAACAAAAGCGTTGCCACCGAGTGTCGGAGCATATGAGGTGTGACTCTGCCCAGACCAGCGGATCTGGCAAGGCGCTTTATAATTCCTCGAATGGATTGCTCGGACAATCGGCTTTTGCGGCGATTGAGAAAGAAGTACTCTGAAGCCTTCCTGGGTCGAATTTTTTCGTAATCCTTTAGCGCCGCTGCCACGCCATTGATGCAGATTGGCAGGATCCGTTCCTTTGAGCCTTTCCCAAGAACTCGAATCTGATTCTCCGCAAAATCAATATCTTCATAACGAAGGTTCGATACTTCCGCCACTCGCATCCCGCTTGCAAACAAAAGTTCCACTAGGGCCATGTCGCGGATCGCCATAGCTCGCTCGATCCCCGATCGATGCTCAGCATCAGCTCGGATTTTATGTGCCTTCCGCAGCAGGTCGCTCACGGCTCGCAAACTTAAGCCCTTTGGTAATGTCTGTTCTACCTTAATGCGGAAGGCGAGCTGCTTTATTGGATTTGAAAAAGTAGCGTCTTCAATCTCCAGATACCTGAAAAATGACTTTAAGCATGCTGCTTTTCGTCGAATGGTTTTCGCCTTTTTTCCACTTAGGCTTTGGACGAAGCGGTGGATCGTTGCTTTGTCGATTTGTGTCACTTCTACGCATGGCGTTTCCATTTCAACGAACGCTTCGAACTGCCGAAGATCCAAATGATATGCCTTGGTGGTGTGAGGACTCAGGCGGCGCACATGTTCGCAGTGGTTCACGAAAGCATCAATTTGTGTTGATAGAGATATTCTCTTGCTGGCCTTTTCGTTCGAATTCATTCAGAATGGTTCTCAGGCTTCGCAAGGCTTCGCAAGTCTCTTGAGCACTGGCTGAAACTGTTTGATCATTGCCTTCCTCAGGTTCACAACAGTCGCAGTAGCACTGTATCACCTGTGGGTTTGCAGGGCCGGATAAACGGTGAACTACTACAGGACGAGCACAAAAATCAAACGGCAGAAAGTCAACATCTGCGTTACGAACGAAGTTTTTCGGCACGTGACGCCTACCACTGGTGGAGCCGGACAGAAAATCCGGCACTTGAAGATCTTTTTCTACCGAATTTTGCCAAGTGGACATACCTGTCATCCAAACCATCTTGATTCTCAGAACTGCGGTTCGGTACCCTCGGCCCCTCGGCCGCAGAAAACGGAGCGACGAGCCTTGGCTCGATTCAAAAATCCTGTGGACGACGCGGACTGTCTTGATGACCTTCGGTGCCGTTTCTTGACTGAAGCCGCGTCGCCAAGCTGGGCGTGAACGACATCGGGCTGCCTTAGCAGGTAACAATGAGCGCCCCAAAGGGGAGACCTCGCGTGGGCTCGCACGGCCGCAGGGACCCGCAGATGCAGTGGCTCGAACGAGCGACAGATTTAGATGGTTAGCTTGTGGAACGCCGAAGCGCGTTTTAAATCTTGCGCGCGAAATCCTGCGCATGCGCATCCACTTTCCAACCGCTTTTTTTCCACTTGCCAATTCGGCCTACACAGGACGCAATGTGAACACATGAGTAACGCCAAACCAAAGGCGCAAAAGAGATCGGAAAACAAAAAGGGTCTCGAAAAGGTCGAATTTTATCTCGGGAAATTTGACGAGGTGCTTTGTTCATACCTAAAAACCCAACCAGAATGGAGAAGCCAAGTTTTGATTTGGTTGTTCGACTATGGACTCCGGTGCCTTAAAGCGCACCTAGAACCGGCAAACAATAAAACGATTACTTGGCACTCTCCGTTCCTCAGCCTAGAATATCCGGTCGATTGCACTTGTAGTGATGGAGGTCCCCGCAATCCTGTCCAGATTGCCCTTCACTCTGGAATGCTCACGACAGAAAACACGCGGACCAAAAAAATCGCTGAGCAGACCCTCTCACGTCTTTTGGTGAAGCATCTCACGGTGTCTGCTATGCAGGAGTTCACGAATCATGTGTATTTTCATAAAAGTGGAGAGAGCTATTTTCGGGTCATACCGGAAAACGTTGTAGCGCACCTGAATACCATCAGAAGCAAGCAGGTGCGAGACCGACTCGTGGAATCGTTGTATGATCCTTTTTCCATGGGAGCCGCCCAAGTCGATATCGATGATAAACGTCTCAAAGACGAAAAGCCGATCCCAAGGAAACTTGCGAAACAACTTAAGAATCTCCACGAAAGAATCCATCTCCCCGCAATCTGGTGGAACGTTCAAAAGGACAGCCATCAAATGAGGCTCTCCTTAATCTTTCAAATACATCCACTCGTTTTCGATCTTCGCACTAAACAAGCACACTTTCCCCTCACCGTGGGGTTGTTCCTCCACCCACCCGAACAATCGGACGCAGGTAGGGCGTTGATTGAAATGGGACAACCATGGATGGATCCTGGTTCCTGGAGCAAACGTGATCGAGCAGCCCTATGGAAGAAGCTTTTCTCAGATTTGGCGCAATGGTCAAAACAATTGTGCCCACCGCCGCCCAAAAAACTGGCGGAGGCAATCGTCACGGTGACCGCACGCATAAAAATGGCCGTTGATCAACACCGGCCCGCGTCTACGGCTGATCTCTTCGAGAAAATGGTCAAAGCAATGAAAAAATCCGGCGAGATCATTCACCTCGAATCCAGCATAGATTCAGCAACAGTTCCCCAACGCGAGCAGCTAATCGAAGGAATTGCCAAAATCCAGAAGGCAAAGCGCCCGGCGGAGAAAGGGATCGCGCTTGAAACCTTGGTTGAGACGCTGCTAAAGACGATTCCTGGTCTCACCGTCTCGTCCCGCGTGCTCACTGATACTGAGGAGATTGATCTTTTCGTATTGAATAACGTTGAAAACGGATGGTTGTCGCGGCAACACCCGGTCATTCTTGTGGAGTGCAAGAACTGGTCGTCTGTTTGCGGGAAAAACGAGTTCGTCACGTTCAAAGAGAAAATGCTCAACCGGAAGGGCCAGTGTTCCCTGGGCGTGCTCATTTCCTGGAATGGCTTTGCTGATACGGTGACAAAAGAAATGCTTCGTGGCTCGCGCGAACGCCACGTGATCCTTCTTATGGACGGCAATTCGCTGCGAAAGTCGGCGGAGCGCGGCTCATTCCTTCCCGAATTGGAAGTTGCCTGGAAGGAAGCAATTCTTCACTGATTGAGGCGCTCGGAAGCAGAACGCCTTTCAAGTCTTAGGTTCGGGAGCATGGAAGAATCATGCGAATGACTCGAACGAACGATCGAAAGTGATCTGGGCCTTGCGGCGTATCGCAAAGCCGCGCTGGAAAATCCTGATTTGGAGGCCGAGTGGCGGGATTTTTGAAAACTAATTCCTGAAACGGTGATTTAAAGGAAAGAATTACTACTGGGTTGAAGCGAAGGCTTACAACCCGGACGCCTGCCGCATACTCGTCACGGA
>JBFMDG010000567.1:0-5172 GCA_040754135.1 Verrucomicrobiota bacterium | reverse complement strand
CTTCCGCCGGCACACCGGCTTGTTCGGGGATGATGCCGCGCTGCCCGCCGCCGCCGAGGCTTTTCATTCCGAGCACGGCCACTCCTTTGTCCTGGCACACCGGCACCACTTCATTGCGGAAACTGCGATAATGCGCGTCCATGACGTTGATGGGCATTTGTGCCGTGGCCCAGTCGTGCGGTTTGTTCAGCATTTTTAAATGGTGCCTGGGATCTTTATGCCCGGTGAAACCGATGAACCGGACCTTGCCGGCTTTCTGAGCTTCGACGGCTGCTTTGATGCCTCCTTTTTCGAAAACCCAATCGGGCGCTTCATCCCAATTCATTTCGTGAAATTGCCAAAGGTCCAGATGATCGGTGCGCAACCGGCGCAAGCTTCCTTCCAGATTCTTCATCGATCCGGCGTAATCGCGCTCGCAATTTTTGGTCATCAAAAACACCTTGTTCCGTTTGCCATCCTGAGCGAGTGCTTCTCCCATCCATTCCTCGCTTTTGCCATTGTGATAATCCCACGCGTTGTCGAAGAACGTCATGCCTTCATCGATTGCCCCGTGCATGATGCGTATGGCTTCGGATTTGTCGCTGACCGCGCCGATGTGCCATCCGCCCAGGCAAAGAATGGAAACGCGCTCGCCGGTTTTGCCCAGCGGCCGGGTGGGAATGGGAGCGTCCTGGTTTTGGGCGAAGATTGGGTGCGTCAGCGCCGTGCCCGCGACCGCGGCGGTGGTGGTCTGCAAAAACTCGCGTCGTCGAATTTTTTTCATACATTGCCTCCGTTCTCCAAGGCTGAGGCCTTGAGCAGTTGAGGTGAAATTAGTGTGTGGAATTCTCTTTTGAAACTACAATTTCGAACCCGCCCTGCGGCCTGACGATGCCGTGCCCTGGCTGGTGCAGGCGCACAGCAACCTCATGGAACTAAGGTTTCTTTCCTGCATCCTCGGCAATATCGGACCTGAACAGCGCCGCAGACGCCGCGCGCAACGATTCGAGTTGTTCTTCCTGTTGCTCACTGAATGCGCCCGCGCGCTGGCCGTAAGTGTCGAGCCAGGTAACAAATCGATCGCGCATGCCGGCGTCGAAACGGACGCCGTAATGACCGCCCGGAGCTTTCAAGAGCGCAAGCAAGGGACTGAGCAATGCGGGATTGCGCCTCTCTGTGGAAACACCTTCCCGATAAGCGGCCAGGACAAGGTCTCTCAAACTGGGATTGCCGTAACGCGTCAATGACTGATAAGAGCGCGCGGGAGTGAGATCGAATTTCGCTGCCACCGCATTCCCGCTGTTCGGTTGGTGGCAACTCACACATTGCGCGTCCAGAACCGGTTGAATCAGGCGATCGAAACGCAGCGGCCAGGAACCTTCGGGTCCGGGAGCAATCTTCGAAGGCGGGCGTTTCGACGCGAGCGGTGATCGCGCGGGCGGTGTTTCGTGACGCGACTCATGACATCCGGTGCAACTCAAGGTTTGCCCCGGTTGCACATGCGTCGCGCTTCGCATGGTTTGAATGGCGCGTCCCTCGTTATCGAGCGCTTGGAAAAACAACGCCACTCCCGCTGGCGCGCGAAAATATGCGGAACCATCCGGTTCAACCGGCACAGTTCCGAGCACGGCCTTGCCCGGATCGTCCCGCGTTACGCCCATCATCGGTTCATTCATGCGCGGTTGGGTTTTGGCGGGCAACGCCACTACACGCAACGCTTTCACTTCGCCCGGCTGCACGGTTTTTAATCCGCGCGTCACGTCGGCCACAAGAAAACAGCCCTCCTGCGGCCCGTCCCATTCGATCGCGCTGGCCAGCGTAGGCGGCTTGGGGCGCGCTTTCAGCGGTATGGGATACATCGATGAAATGTCCGGATCGCGATAAAGCAGTTCGAGCCCGCCCGCAGTGCTGAACAGATGAATGCCCATGCCATTCCTGGGGCGCTGACGGCCTTCGCGCGTTTCGGCTTCGACGCCCCAGGAGACGAGCAGCGTCTCTTCGCTCAACGGCCAGGGATTGGCGAAGTAACCGTGCGGCCATGCTTCAATTTCGGGAAATGGCGTTTGCGGCGTCAGTCTTTGAATCGGCGCCGGCCCTTCACTGCCCTTGGTCGGATCGAGCAACACCAGGCTGCCCATGGTTTGCGAGTGATGCCCGCTGGCCGTGAAAATCATTTTGTGCGAGCAGGGAATGGCTCTCGGCTCGAACGTGCAATGTGGCGCCTGGCTGTAATTTCCGTAAACCAATCGCGCGTTCGTTCCGTCCGGATTGATCGCCCAGAGACTCATGTAAGGCATGTTGTCGCGATCAACGTAATCCCACCGCGAGTAAAGAATGGCGCCGTCGTTCGCCACACTCGGTTCCCACTCGAACATTTCGAATGGCGAAATGGCGATCAGATCGGAGCCATCCGCATTCATCGTGTGCAAGGTGTAAACCGCCACCGGACGGCTCTCGTCGCCACCGCAACGCACATAACAATCGGGAAGATCGCCGCGCGCGAGGGTGTCTTGCGCACTCCGTTTCCCCACCTGAATCGACTGACCGCGCCGCGTCGAGAGAAATACGATCCGGCCATTCGGCAAATAACGGCCGTCGAAATTGTCGTATTTGCCGCGGGTCAGGCGGCGCGGCGCGGATCCGTCGAGATCCATTTCGAACAAATGATAAAACGCGTCCTCCGGCACGTTGGCCTTGTTCAACTTGTTTTTTTCGCCGGCTAATTCCGGATAATGTTTACACCACGCGAACAAAATCTTTTTCCCGTCATAAGACAATTCCGGACGGAGAAAGCTGCCCGGTTCTTTGAAATGCGCGTCGGTAACGCATTCCGTCGTCGGCGGGCCGGACTTGAATCCGCGCAGGATGTAAATGCCGCCGCCAGGTCGTGACCACCATCCGTAATATTGATCACTCATGTGGCTGTAACTGCCCGGGACCCGCTTGGTGAACAACACCGCATCGAAATCCAGCAAAGGATTTTCGAACATGAACCGGCGCTGCCATAAGCGCGCTTCGAGATAAAGCGAACGCGCAGAGGATTCCGGCGGAAGCGCGTCGAGTTTCTGTTGCAATCGAACCAATTCCGCCTGATGGCCGAGCCGTTGCGAGGAGGCATCGCGCGGTGGCGCCGTGGGTCGTTCGGCGGCGCGTTGTTCCTGGAGCCAACGTTCGCCATTCGCCAGCACGCGGAGCGTCAGTTCGCGCCAGGCTGGTTCGCGATCCGATCTTGGATGCGGTTCAGACCATTGGCTGATGCTGCTTTGATCGGCCGCTTTCTTCAGTGCGAGATTGCCGGCATGCTCACGCGAACCATGGACCTCGACTTCATCGAGGTGCAAGGCGGTTTCGCCAGGCAGTTGAATGCGAACAAAACGGGCGCTGCCATTCGTAAGCGGCACCGTCAACGGCCATCGATCCGGCATCCGATAGCCATAAAAAACTGAGCCGTTGTGTTCATAAACCTGCCGCCAATCCACGCCGTCTTCCGAAAACAAAATGCGAAAGTGCGCCGCCCGCCTGGCCACTTCTTCCGAGTCAGCGCGATTCCAGAGCCGCACGTCTTTGATCGGCTCAACTTTCCCTAGGTCCACTTGCCACCACGGATCTTTTTCGACGCGCGTGTGAAAGCCCCATCGGCCATTAGTGACGCCGTCGCAACCGCCGGCCGCATCGTCGGTGGTGGAGAGTTTGGCGGGTGACCAGGCTTCAGTGAGCGTTTGCGCTTCCTTGAGCCATTCGGCTTCGAGCAATTGGCGCCATTGCTCGCTGGTGAATGGCTCATGGCCATGCAGCAACCCCGCCGTCCAAAGAGCAATGAGACTTGCGCTGAATTTCATGACCATTCGTTCTTCCTGATCCGCAGCGGCTGCGGCTTCATCGATTCACCGGAGTATTGTGGAAACTCCCCGAACTTTAGCTGCAAGGTGGGGGCCGCAACTTGATTTGAGTCAAGCTCGCCAAAGGTCGAGTAGGGGAGAACGAGAGTCACGCCTGGAGGCGGCACGCTTTAAGATGAGCCACCGGTTTTTGCCGAAATGTCAAAGCGGCGGAGGCGTTTGGCGCGCAGGCGAGTGCACTGGCAGTCGTTTGTCTGGCGCGCAGAAGAACTTAGAGCCGACTCACGTCAGGCTGCTACGGGGAATTAGGGTCTGCGTAGCATCGAATGTGAGTTCGATCATTTGTTTCTGGTCGAGTGGTGCTTGACCAATGGCTACGCGTTTTGCGGATCTCAAAAAGCGGGGGAGGCTTTGGCGCGCAGGCGAGGGCACGGGCAGTCGCATGACTGGCGCGCAGAAGAATTTAGAGCCGACTCACGTCTGGCTGCTACGAGGAATAAGGTCTGCGTAGCATCGAATGTGAGTTCGATCATTTGTTTCTGGTGGCGCCTTGCTTGACGATCGGTCACGTGCTTTGCGGATCTCAAAAAGTTCTGGAGCGTTTGGCGCGCTGGCGAGCGCCCGGCAATTGTTTGGCATGCGCGCAGAAAAATTTAGAGCCGACTCACGTCAGGCTGCTACGGGGAATTGGGTCAGCGTAGCATCGAATGTGAGTTCGATCATTTGTTTCTGGTCGAGTGGCGCTTGACCAATGGCTACGCGTTTTGCGGATCTCAAAAGGCGACGGAGGCTTTGGCGCGCGGCGAGGGCACGGGCAGTCGTCTGCCTGGCGCGCAGAAGAATTTAGAGCCGACTCACGTCAGGCTGCTACGGGGAAATGCGGCCTGCGTAGCATCGAATGTGAGTTCGATCATTTGTTTCTGGTCGAGTGGCGCTTGACCAATGGCTACGCGTTTTGCCGAGCTCAAAAGGCGCCGGAGGCTTTGGCGCGCAGGCGAGGGCACGGGCAGTCGCCTGACTGGCGCGCAGAAGAATTTAGAGCCGACTGACGTCAGGCTGCTACGAGGAATTAGGGTCTGCGTAGCATCGAATGTGAGTTCGATCATTTGTTTCTGGTGGCGCCGTGCTTGACGATCGGTCACGTGCTTTGCGGATCTCAAAAAGTTCTGGAGCGTTTGGCGCGCTGGCGAGCGCCCGGGCAATTGTTTGGCATGCGCGCAGAAGAATTTAGAGCCGACTCACGTCAGGCTGCTACGGGGAATTAGGGTCTGCGTAGCATCGAATGTGAGTTCGATCATTTGTTTCTGGTCGAGTGGTGCTTGACCAATGGCTACGCGTTTTGCGGATCTCAAAA
>JBFMDG010000566.1:0-5185 GCA_040754135.1 Verrucomicrobiota bacterium | reverse complement strand
GAACACGCGAGCGCGGCTCGAACAGCTTTACGGATCGGCTCATCGCCTCGAGTTCACCAATGCGCCCGAAGGAGGGTTTATCGTGAGTATGGCGATTCCATTCCGGATGGAATCTCACGGCAACGCAAGCGTTGTGGAACACACCAGCGAAGCGCCCGTTCCCTCCCCCGGTTCCCTGGCTCAAAGTTGTCATTCATGATCAGAAGAATTCTTCCCATTTCAACGGCTCTTTTGCTGTGGATTGGATTCCTTTCGAACGGCTGCCAGCACGCTTCAACTAAACCAAAGGCCGCGCCCGCCACAGCGCACCTCACAGGCTGGGATAAATTTCTTCACGAGTATCTCGAAGGTTATTTCAAACGGCATCCTGACGTGGCCGTGCAAGCGGGGCGCCACGAATTTGACGGGCAATTGCCCGATTGGAGTGGCGATGGCATCCGCCGCGTCATCGATTGGCTGCACGCGATGCATCTCGATGCGCTGCAATTCGACGTGACAGGATTGAACGAGCGCCAGCGTTTCGAACGCGAGTATTTGCTGGCTCAAATCGAAGGAGAATTGTTCTGGCTGGAATCGGCGCAATGGCCCTGGCGCAGTCCGATGTTTTACTCCGACCTGCGCAAGGGCCTCGATCCGAGCGTGTATGTGACCCGTCCGTATGCGCCGTTGCCAATTCGGCTGAAGGCGTTTGTCAAATATGCTCATGCCGTGACCAATGCCGTCGTGCAGATCAAAAAAAACCTGCATACGCCGATGCCAAGGACGTTCGTTGATATTGGCCACAAAACTATCAGTGGCCTGGCTACGTACCTGGAAACGGATGTGCCGACGGTTTTCGCGCCGGTGAAGGACAAAGCGTTGCAGGCGGAATTCCAGCAGATCAACGCTACCGCGGTAAAGTCATTGAGGGATCTGGACGAATGGCTTTTGAAACAAAAGGAAAAGGCCAACGATCGATTCGCGCTGGGAGCGGATTTGTTTCAGGAGATGCTCCGATGCACCGAGCGGGTGGATGTGCCGTTGGACCGTCTGGAGGCCTTGGGTCGCGCCGATCTCGAACGCAACCTGGCGGCGCTCAAAGCGGCCTGTGCGAAATACGCGCCTGGAAAATCGATTCTCGAATGCCTCGATCTCATCAACAAAGAGAAACCAGCCGGCGGTCCAGTCACCGGTGCGCGCCAGCAATTGAACGGGTTGAAAGAGTTTCTGATCAACACGCGGCTCGTGACCATTCCCAGCCGGGACGAGGCAAAGGTCGAGGAGGCGCCGCCCTACGCGCGTTGGAATTTTGCTTACATCGATATTCCCGGGCCGTACGAAAAGGGATTGCCAGCGGTTTATTACATTGCTCCCCCGGATCCCGCCTGGTCGGCGGAAGAACGCGAAGCGTATTTGCCGCCGGAAGGTGATCTGTTGTTCACTTCTATTCATGAGGTATGGCCGGGGCACTTTCTCCAGTTCCTGCACTCGAACCGATCGCAATCAAAGTTCGGACAGGTATTCGTCGGCTATGCGTTTGCGGAAGGTTGGGCGCATTACGCCGAGGAGATGATGTGGGAAGCGGGCCTCCGCGCCGGCGATCCGGAAATTCACATTGGTCAACTGCGGAATGCGCTTTTGCGGAACGTGCGCTTCCTTTCCGCGATCGGTCTGCACACCGGCAAAATGACCGTCGAAGACTCGGAACGGATGTTTCGCGAAATGGCCTTTCAAGATCCGGGGAATGCGCGCCAGCAGGCGGTGCGCGGCACGTTTGATCCGGCATACCTCAATTACACGATGGGCAAATTGATGATCCGCAAATTGCGTGAGGACTGGACCAAAACGCGTGGTGGCCGGGAAGGCTGGGGCGCTTTTCATGATGAATTGCTTTCGTATGGCGGGCCGCCCATTCCGTTGTTGCGCCGGCAGATGCTGGGAACGAATGCTGGTCCTCCGTTTTAATGCGCTGCGTTGGAGCGGAGATTGACCGGGTTGAACTGTTTGTGAGCAATGAAAATTCGGACCGTGATTGTGGATGATGAACCGCTGGCTCGAGAGCGGCTGGCGGATTTGCTTTCGGCAGAACCGGCCATCGAACTGGTGGCGGAATGCGCCGACGGCCGCGAGGCGTTGGAAGTGATCGAACGCACCGCGCCGGATCTGCTTTTCCTCGATGTGCAGATGCCGGAGTTGGATGGGTTTGGGGTGGTGGCGGGGTTGAAGCGACAGAAGAAGATGCCGGTGGTGATTTTTGTCACGGCCTACGACAAGTTCGCGTTGAAGGCATTTGAAGTGCACGCCGTGGATTATTTGTTGAAGCCATTCGACCGCGAACGTTTTCGGACGGCTTTGCAACGCGCCACCGACCGGATCCGCCAGGCGCAGCCCGAGGTGCTTACGGAGCGGCTGACCGCCTTGCTGGAAGAAATTCAACCGGCCGCCCAGCCCCTTGATCGCCTGGCCATCAAGACGGAGGGACGGGTCCTCTTCATAAAAGTGGACGACATCGATTGGATCGAAGCGGCGGACAATTACGTCAACCTGCATCTCGGCGCGGAATCCCACTTGCATCGCGAAACCATGACTGCTTTGGAAACGCTTTTGCCGGCCAAGCGATTTCTCCGCATCAGCCGTTCGACCATTGTAAACGTCGATCGCATTCGCGAGTTGCAGCCGTTATTTCATGGCGATTATGTGGTCATTTTAAAAAACGGAACCAAACTCACCCTGAGCCGGAATTATCGGGAGAAGTTGAATTTTTTATTGGGGAAAGGGGCGTAGGTGCGCGGGCCGGGCGCATCAACGCTCTCGGTTCAGGAGGATCGAGCCAGAAGAAAATCGAGCCAGGTTGTGCGAAGGCTTTTCGCCCCGTACCAAGCCCAATACCAATAGTTGAACGCCAACCCCACCAGCAAGGGCGGCAGGATCAAAGCTCCCACACCCAAATCACTAAACTGCAGCAGTAAGACCGAGGCCAGAACGCTCAGCACATTGGATAGAATGGTGGCGCGAAAAGATGGAATTCGATTTTCTGTCGCCAACATCGTCGTCCAGAAAGTGAATTGAAGTTGCAGCATGATATTAAGGGCCATCAGTGAAAACCAAGCCGTCGGAAGAAGAGTTTTTTCCACCGTCCAGTGGCGCAAAAGACCCGGACCGAATGTGATGGCGACACCGGCCAGCAGACCGAAAGTTGCGAATTGGAGGAGGAAGCGCGGCCGCAAAATGTGAGCAATTTCAGCAAATCGGCCTTGAGCACGCAATTGGGTCACCAAGGGCCATTTGACTTCGGTCCACACCGCGGCCATGCCGGCAATGATGATCACAATGCGGTAGGACAAGCCGTACTCGGCATTGGCGAGCAAATTAAACTCGGGGATGAAAATGATGAGATTGCCAACCAGGTAGGTCGTCAGGAGCAGCGTTCCCATCCGCCAGCTGTTTGGCCATAATATTTGGAGAAGAAATGACACGGAAAAGCCGGCGCCCGATCGCGCGGCCGGCTCCAACAGACGCATGCAAGCGCGGGCGGCCAGGTTTCTCTGAATCAAGCCAGCGATCAGCGTGGCGATTGGAACACTCAGCAAGCCGAGCCCAATGAGGAGGAGGAGGCTCGAGAGTAGAAGATTGAGTGCATAGCCGAGGACGGAAATGCGCGCACTCGTGGAGACCTCGTTCATGCCCCGAAGAAACATCGTCCACCAGCCGAGATAAATTTCCGAGAGAGCTGCCGCGAGAGTGAATCCCCAAGCCAGCCAAGCCGATAAAGGCGAGCCGAGTTCATGAACGCGCATGGCGACGACCAAGGTGCCTGCCGTGCCAAGCAATCCAAAACCGAGCAAGGCAATGAAAGCATAAAAACGCCGGGTCGCGGGAAGGAGCTGCCCGAGCAAGCGATGATTTGGAGAACCAGATGCCGGTGTCGATTCCATGCCCTGGGCTTTGAGCTCGGTGGCGCCCCCCATGGCATACCCGACAAATCGCGCCAGGGTCATCGAAAACCCGAAATCGATCAGCGGCACAATGGCGAACAATCCTACGAAGACAAAGTACATGCCCAATTCGGGCGTGGGCAGGACCTGAATCAAAAGAGGCAGGAGAATCAGACTGGAAGCGAGCCGGAGGAAGTTCAGAATCCAGGACCAGAGCACCGAGGAGCTAAGAATCCGGGAAATGAGGGGCTGTAACCGATTCATGTCTTGCCAGGGCACCGTCCCCGGCCCGCGCAAATTGAGGCAATGACGGCAGCCGGGTCAAGGGACATTTATTGCCGAAGCCGGACGGCCCGACGGTGCGGTGTTGTAGAAAAAGATTGCGCCTCATTTTTGTTTTCAATTTACTCCAGAATGTGACGACAAATGGTTTGGATTTTCTGCTGCGTATCCGCCCGGTGGCTTCCGTGCCCGGCGGATTTGCGGGCGCCGGTTTGTAGTATGGCCGACGCACAAGAACATCAGGCCCATCGGTCCATCCACATTCCGTACGCCATTCAACCGGAAGAAAGCCGCTCGGCCTTTTACGAGAACTACTGGAAGAAAGTTGCCCTCGAACTCCTGCTCAAACATGCTTCGCCCCAGGGGAAAACAGTCCTGGACTTCGGCTGTGGCCGGGGCGAAACCGTGCAAATCTTTCGCGCCGCAGGGTTCGACGCGCAGGGGACCGATATGGATCCCGAATGCGTCCGCTTGACGCGCCAATTTGGACCGGCGGTCGTTCTTGAATCGGATAATGTCCTCGGCCAATTTGGTCGAGATTCATTCGACATCGTGACCTCGTTCCATGTTCTCGAACATGTGGAAAACCCAAAAAAGACTCTAAGCGAGCTGGCCCAAGTGGCGCGGGAATATGTCTTGTTGGCCGTGCCGAATTTGCGTTACCTGCATCGGGTGTTCGACCGCCGGATTGATAAGAACCTGATTAACGCCGGCCATTTGCAATCCTGGGACCATTGGCATTTGTTGAACCTGGCTGAGCGCTATTGCCAGCTGGAATTGGTCGAATGGGGATTCGACGCCACCGCTCTTTCTGGCCTGAGCAATCTGTCGGAGAAGTTTTTCGGAAACCGATTCACGATCTGGCTCGAGACCGGCTTGTTTCGAAAGCTGTTTCCGTTTCACGGCATTTCCATCATTGGATTGTTTCGCGTCAAAAAACACCCCTACTAGGCCCTTCGTTGTCCGTTGACTCTTATGCCAAATACCAT